>CAYZYD010000089.1:0-10272 GCA_964482505.1 uncultured Planctomycetia bacterium
CGCCTGAGAATTTATGGAAGTCGTCTTAAGTCGTAATCTGGAATTGGCTTCTTGACGACATGGGGGGGCTGAGCTATATTCTGCGCTCTTATCGCCCGTGCAACTCGGCGATTTTTCCTACAAGTGCTTTTCAGATAGCGGTTTGAGAGCTCCTGGTCGAAACGGCTCGTTGGCTGATTCGAATGCCGCGGAGAACTCAACTCGTATTTTTTTTTGTACCGGAGGCCTCGATGAAGGTTCGCGCGTCAGTACGCAGGATTTGTGAGAACTGCCAGATCGTCCGACGACGAGGTGTGCTCCGCGTGCTTTGCACCAACAAGCGACACAAGCAACGCCAGGGCAAATAGAGATCGTTTCTCACTCGCGAGCGGCGCAACCTTGCGCAGGGCTCAGTGGGTGCGCGACCTCTTCCATTCCACCTGAAAGATAGACAGTAATCGATGGCAAGAATTCTCGGAGTCGACCTACCTAATCAGAAGCGTACTCATGTTGCGCTGACTTACCTCTACGGAGTTGGTCACGCGACCGCTATGAAGATCTGCGAGGCAGTCGGAGTCGACCCGAGTACGCGGGCCAAAGACCTGACTGACGACGAGTTGAGTCGCCTCGCGAGCCATATCGAGAACAGCTATCAGGTCGAGGGTTCGTTACGCCGTCAGGTCAATCAGAACATCGCAAGGTTGCGAGAGATCGGCTGCTACCGGGGAATGCGTCACCGCCGAAACCTGCCGGTCCGGGGTCAGAAGACTCGTACCAACGCCCGGACCCGCAAGGGACCGAAGCGCGTGATGGCGAAGAAGAAGTAGAGGCAGAGGGACTCACGTGGCGAAGAAAACGACCAAGAAGAAGGCCAAAAAGAACGTCTCTCGAGGCGTCTTTCACATCAAGGCGACCTTCAACAATACGATTATCACGGTAACGGACAAGAACGGCCAAGCGCTCTGTTGGGATACCGGGGGCTCGATGGGCTACAAAGGCAGCCGGAAATCGACCCCGTTCGCGGCCCAACGCGCCGCCGAAAACTGCGCGGCAAAAGCCAAAAAGATGGGGATGAAAGAGATCGATATCTGCGTCAAAGGACCCGGGGCAGGCCGCGAGTCGGCGATTCGAGCGATTCAGTCGGCTGGCCTCGAAATTCGAGCGATCGAGGACGTCACACCGCTGCCTCACAACGGTTGTCGGCCTCGCAAGCGACGCAGAGTCTGAGTTAGAAAAGAGCCCAAGAGCGATGGCGAGATACATCGACGCAAAATGCAAGCTCTGCCGGAGGGAAGGTGAGAAGCTCTTCCTCAAGGGTTCGCGTTGTCACACGGTGAAGTGTGCGATCGCGAAGCGAGCTTACGCACCGGGTATGCACGGCCTCCGCCGAAGCCGCCCGACCGACTACGGAGTTCGTCTCCGGGAAAAACAGAAGACCAAGCGGTTTTACTCGGTCACCGAGAATAAGTTTCTCGACTACTTCCGTGAAGCTGAGCGCCTCAAAGGAGACACGGGCCAAAACCTGCTCACGTTGCTCGAGCGCCGTCTCGATAACGTGGTCTACCACCTCGGCTTCGCTGACAGCCGATCGCAAGCGCGCCAGCTCGTCTCCCACGGGCACATTTTAGTCAATGGTAAGAAGGTAGATATCGCCTCTTACCAGGTGCGAGTCGGTCATGTGATCGCGGCGAAGTCGCGAACCAAATCGCAGAACTTCGTCCGTGAACGTCTCGAGGCCCGCAAGGGCGAAACCCCTCCGGCGTGGCTGTCCGTCGACACGAAGAAGCTCGAGGGAACGGTCAATCAACTGCCCTCTCGTGAGGACGTGACGCTTCCGATCAACGAGGCCTTCATCGTGGAATTCTGTTCCCGATAGGTCGCCCGGTACTGACGCTGTAAGCCCGAAGTTACGCCCGAAACCGTTAATCAAGTCCCGACAGACCTCCTTTTTGGCCTCTAGCTTGGGCCAGCCGGAGCTGCTCGGGAAGGGAGCCTCACCTCAATGTCTATGCGAGTCCGTTGGCGCGAATTCGAACTACCGAATCGGGTCGAATGCGATGAAGAGACCAAGAGTCTCAATTACGGCAAGTTTCTGATCGAGCCCTTCGAGCGCGGCTTTGGGGCCACGGTCGGCAATAGCCTCCGTCGCGTACTTCTCTCCTCGATTGAGGGAGCGGCGGTCGTTCAGGCTCGAATCGAAGGCGTGGATCACGAGTTCACCACCAAGCCTGGCGTCTATGAGGATATCACTTACGTGATCCTCAATATGAAGGAGATCCTCGTCCGTCTCTACGACGCCGAGGAGGCCGAGCTTTACATCAAGAAGAACGGGCGAGGTGAGATCACCTCGGCTGATATTGAGTACGATGAGAAGCAAGTTGAGGTGGTCGACAATGGCAAAGTCATCGCAACCTTGACTGACGACGTCGAATTCTCCGCCATTCTCAAGGCGCGCCGCGGACGCGGCTACCTGACGGCCCAAGAAAACTCGGGCGGTGAGAACGAAATCGGGAACATCTGGATGGACTCGACCTTCTCGCCCGTGACCCGGGTCCGTTATCGAGTTGAGAATACGCGGGTCGGTCAACTGACCAACTACGACCGCCTCATCCTCGAGATCTGGACCAACGGTACCGTGACCCCCGAAGAGGCGCTGGTGCAAGCTGCCAAAATCTTGCGCAAACACCTCAATCCGTTTGTAAAATACTTCGAGCTCGGAGCGGAAGCGCTCCAACCGCAACTGACGGAGCCCGAAGACTCGGGTCCTGAAGAGTCGGAAGATCTCAAAGCGAAGCTTGATCTACCGATCTCTCATCTCGAGCTTTCGGTCCGGGCCTCAAACTGTCTCGAATCGGAGAACCTCTCGACTATCCGAGACATCTGCACTCGGTCCGAAGAAGAGATGCTCGGGATTCGCAACTTTGGCCAGACCTCACTGATCGAGCTCAAAGAGAAGCTTTCCGCCCTCAACTTGAGGCTCGGGATGCTTCCCCTTCAGAATGACAATGGAAAGTAAAGTCCGATGAGGCACCGCGTCAACGGTCGAAAGCTCAACCGATCGAGTTCCCACCGCAAAGCATTGAGGAAGAATCTCGTCCGAGGTTTCTTTGAGGAGTTCGACGGTCGCAATTACATCGTGACGACCCGAACCAAAGCGAAGTACATTCAGCCTCATGCCGAGAAGCTCATTACGCTCGCCAAGCAAAAGTCGGTTCATAATGTCAGGCGCGCCATGTCGATCCTTCAGGACCGAGAGCTGGTTCAGAAGCTCTTCGACGAGATCGGCCCCTACTACAAGGAGCGCAACGGCGGGTACACGCGAGTCATTCGACTTTCCAAGACCCGTCTCGGCGACAATGCGGTTCGAGCGTATCTCGGCTTTGTCCGCGACGATGAGACCGAAACGGCGACCGCTCCTTCGACCGCACCTGCGGTCGCAGAAGAGTCGAGCGAAGAGTAGAACGGCTTCGTTCCGGGGCGCTGACCTCTGAGCGGGCTGCTAGGTAAAAGAGCTGGACGTACTCAGTCGGTACTTCCAGCTTTTTTTATGGACACAAAAGAGCGGCCGTCGCCGAGCTCACCAATTCGGTTTAGCCTGAATGGTCCGCCCCGTACTCAAGCTCCTCGATCGGTCTGCCGATGTCGAAATGAGCTTGTCGCAACCTTGATCACCGCCGCCCCCAGAATCGAAAGACCTGATGCGCAGCGTCCTCCTAGCCATTGTGATTCTTGTCGGGCTGCTTCTTTCAGGAGGTTGCACCTACCGCCCGAGGGTTGAGGGGGGCGAGGCTGTTGACGCGAACCAGCCGGCCAAAGCTGCCGCTGCTGGAACTGCTGCCGACAGAGCTGCCGCCGACCATCTCAAACCTCGCATCCCGGGCTGGGGCTTTGAGACTCTCGGATTGCGGGTCGAAGACGACTATCACGTCGATCGATTTGAGTTCCGGTATTACTGCGATGTCCAACAACGCTTCGCGGTGGAGCGGGGCGAAGTCTATCTTCCCGATCACGTCGAGCCGCCCTACCCCTTGATCGCGGTCAGCCCCATTCTCGGAGGCGCTCTCACCGACTATCTCGAGTGCCGGATATTCGGTTGGGTCATGGCAAAGGCGGGGTATGCCTCATTCTTTCTCTATCAGGACGAGTGGCTCCTCAAACCCTACGACGGAGCGATCGATCTCGAACGCGCGCTGCGCGCCTGGGTTCGTAACATGGGGCGTTCTCTTGATCTTATTCTCGCGAACTACCCGATCGATCGACACCAGCTCGCAACCTTTGGGATCAGTCTCGGGGGCATCCGCAACGTCCTGGTCGCAGCTTCGGACGATCGCTACGCCGCTCATGTGGTCTGCCTGGCCGGAGCCGACCTCGCTGAGATCTTTGCGACCACCAACGAGAGTCTCGTCACCCGCTACCTCAACCGCCGAGGCCAGATCAACGCGAGCTCAAAGGAGCAGGTGATCGAAGATCTTCGGCGTCACCTGGTCAGCGACCCCGAGGTGGTAGCGCCCGCGATACCGACAGAACGGATCCTTCTTTTTCTCGCCCGACTCGACAACAAGGTTCCGGTTGAGACCGGTTGGGATCTCTACGAAGCACTGGGTCGGCCCGACCTGCGACTCTCGCCACTTGGGCACTACACCTCGATGCTCGTCATTCCTTGGGCGATCAAGCACAGCCGCAATTTCTACGCGCACTGGTTTTCGAAGAGTCGCTAAGAAGGCCGAACCATGCAGAGGCGCGAGCAGCTCGGGCGGTGGGGGGGAGTCGGGCGTGCCGGATTGACTTTACTTGCCGCCACAACTCTCGGGCTAGTGCTCTCGAGCTGTCGGCCAGTGCCGATCCAATGGAACCGCTGGGGGCTCGCGGGACCGCTACCGCCTGACTATGAAGCTCGGCTCGAGAAAAAGACGGCGTATATCAGCGAACGTCTCTTCAATGAATTCTTGTCTCCTCAAGGACTGCTCCTCTATCGGCGGCCGATCCTCCCCGATCCTCAGACGGGCCTCTACTACGATCTTGCCGACCAGTCTTGCTGGAGCGGCTATCTGCTCGCGGGGCTCGTCTTTGAGTATTGCGAATGCCCGAGTCCGGAAGCGGGCTCGAGACTTCGCCGAGTCATCGCAGGCTTGGAGCTCTTGGAGGAAGTGACTGGGGTTCCGGGATTGATCGCTCGTTGCGTGGTCCCGAGTTCGATTGCGGAAAGGGTGGCGCACCATCCCGAAGATTGGCGAGTCAGTCCGACGAGGCCGAGTTACTCCTACCGGAGCGACGTCTCAAAAGACCAGTACAGCGGTTATCTTTTGGGGCTGGTGGCGGCGAGTCAATTGTTGCCGCCGATTCCCGAGCGTGACCGGGCTCGCACGCTTCTGCTCAAGGTTGCGACCAACCTCATGCGCTCAGGTTTTATAATCAAGAACGCCGAGGGAGAACCCACTCCATTCGGTAATCTCAAGCCGCGACGTTGGGGATTTCCGATAGGAGTGCAAGCCGCTATTGCACTCTCGGCGGTTCGAAGTGTGCAGCAGTTGGAGCCCGAACGATTTGCTGAGGCTTTGCGCGTATCGACGGAACACGACCTCGAATCGGTCTCACAATTCGTTGACGTAGCTTACAACTCGCTCTCGCCTCTTCATGTCGAGTTCCTCAATATCCGCAACGAGTCGAACGCTTGCATGGGAAGCGCGGCGTTTTGCGCCTTGGCATTGATCGAAGATGAGCCAGAGTATCTCGAGCGACTTCGCGACGAGTACCGTCGCTTTTTGCTGAGCTTTCGTGGGGAGGGAAATGCTTTCTTCTATTGCGTCGGGGAATTCCTCAACGTCGCAGATGTCTCCGAGAGAGAGCGTTCGCTCAAGAACCTCTATTACGCTCGAGCCTCCGGCTATTTGGAGCCGCGTTGTCCTGAGATCTACGAAGGGATTCCGCGGCGGTTCGGTCGGGGTCGGAAGGGGCGTCGTCAGGTTCGGGAGCCCTTGCCGCTCTGCGCACGGGCTCCTTCGTCATTTTTTTGGCGATCCGACCCCTTTCGGATCGATCTCCGGCCACCCGCCGAGCCCACTTCAACCTCAAGCTCAATAGATCTTTATGTATGTTATTGGGCCGGCCGCTACTGCGGCGGGGGCGCTTCCGGACGGCCGCAGGAAGTACCCTCCGGATCGAGCCGAGTTCGGGCGCTTGACAGATTGAGCTTCAGGCTCATAATCACCCGTGGGTTTACGAGGATTGTTTCCCCCAATGTTTGTTTCTCGACCAGCGAATGAACTCCCGCTTGAGTTCCGCTAGGTCAACCCGAGCGCCCTTCCTTTCCCTGCCGGCGCAATGGTTGAAGCAGATCTCGGGACAAGCGATCCAAAGAAGTTGGGCTCGTGAATTGAGGAGTGAACGGCTCAACGTTCGGAAGAGGTGTTAGGTCCTCTTGCCGCATTGTTCGTTTGGTTCTGAGGAGGAATCAATCGAGTCGGGCTTCTTCTACCGAAACAAATCTTGATTCCCGAAGGCTGATGCTGCCACCGCTGTTTGGCGGGGCCGGCTAGCCACAGCTGAAGGTTCTTGAAGCTCTTGTTTTCACTGCGTGCCCATGCGGTTCCGACGTTGTCGATACAGCTAGAAACAGCTCTCGCATTCGAACAGACGATGCTGGGGCGCAGTTTCTTATCATGCGTGTGTCATCTTCCTTAACATTCATGGCCTATTCTTCCCGCACAAGTGCAACCTTGGACTTGGGTCCAAGAACTCTGCGCTTCGCGCTCGTGGACCCGTTGAACGAGAAATCAGCAAAGTCGTGATTGGTCAAGCCCGCGGCTTTCGCTATAGAGGTGAGCCTGTTCCCGGGAATGTCCTGGGCAATTGTCCCCTGGCTCAACCGCGAGGAGGTGGTGCTCCTGGAGTCAATGCAACTCCCGGGTTCGGTTGCTGAATGTCCCTGGTAGAGGGAATAGGCTGCAGGTGCTCCAAACATGGTCGCGACTTCGATCTCGAAGACGACGACCCAACATACTGTTAATGCTGATCCCCAGGCGCCGGGCCTGGCTGGGATCGGATGAGGAGGAAAAAGAGCATGAAGCATACTCGCATTCTTGCGATCGCTTTCTCGCTCGCGCTGACCACGCTGAGCTTTGCAGGCGGCCCCACGTTTAACTACTCACTCGGTGACATGACCGGTCAGATCGGTACGGCTGGCTACGACCCGATGACTGGCGACGTCACTGGCGGCGGAAGTGTTTCCGCCGCATTCTTGATCGAGGATCTCGCCGGCGGGCAGCTGGTCCAGGGTTATTCGGCCGGGGCGAGCAACGATCCCGCCCGACTGACGCCGACCGCTCTGAATCAATCGGCTATCTTGGCCGACCTCAATGGTGGTGACGGGGCCGACTTCTTCACCGTTAACCTCTTTCCCGACGGTTGGAACGTTGGGGTGGTTAATGCGCTGCTCGGTGGCCAGGACGTCACGATTACTGGTGCCACTGAGTTCATGACGATCGACTACGACGTTCTCGGTGGTAATGATCCGGCGCTCGTCGGTGACATGGACGGAGCTCAAAGCCTGATCAACTTCAACGACGGCGTCGGTATGCCGCCGGTCGAGAATGTTGTCGTAGTTGCAGGTAACGGACTTTCCGTCTCCTTTACCGACGGTTTCCTGCAGTTGAATCCCGTTATCGTGACGCAATTTAACCGTGGTGATTGCAACGACGACGGTCTGGTCAACATCGCTGACGGGATCTTCCTCATTCAGGAAGCTCTCGCTCCCATGACGCCGAATCCGCTCGCATGTACCTTCGCCTGCGACGCTGACGACGACGATGCGATCACGATCAATGACCCGATCTTCATCTTTAACTACCGCTTCTTGGACGGACCGGCTCCCGCTGCTCCGTTCGGCAGCTGTGGCGTCGACAACGCACCCGACGACCAAACGCCGGACGATTGCACCGCTTTCAACAGCTGTCCGTAGGTTCTTTTAATTTCAGATAAATCAGCCGCGCAAGGTTGTCGCACATGAAACTCGTAAGCCTCCAAATTCGCTCAGATTTAAGCCAACCGGCCTCGAGTCGAATTGGTGAGTGCGAGGAGTCTCGCGGCAACCTTGGGGCCGGTTCCAATTTGCGCCACTTGCGGCGAGGGAACCGTTTTGATACAGTTTTCGTCAGCAGCCTTTCGGCTGCATTGGGTTTGTTTTAGAACGAGAAATGTTTCTCGCATAGGTCGTTCCGGGCTCTGAGCGAACGCGCAGTCTCCAGCACAACTTTTGTAAGTACCGGGTGCAACCGGCCCCGCGTGGGTATCGGTTTCCTGTCCAGGGGAAGTGTTTCCCCCGGTTGTGTGTGCCGAAACGAACTGTTCCTTTGCGACGAGCATGACGAGGAGGAAGAGAATGACCCAAAAGAATTGTTGGGTTAGGCTTGCCCTGGCCACGATTTTTGGGCTGAGCCTTTTCGCTGGGCACGCAGCTGCCCAGTCTTTGACGATCGGAAATACTTCGACGGTTGCTGGTACGAATGCAACGGTCGATATTTCGGTCGACGGTACTGACATTCAGGGATTCGTACTGTCCATCAGCTGGGACAGCAACTCCCTTTCTTACGTCGACCTCGCACTGGTCGGCGACGCTCTCGCTAATGTAGAGCTTTTTGTTCCCGAGAGCCCCAATGCTGGTGAAGCCACCGGTGGTGCGGTTCTCGACGCTAACCCGCCGTTCGATGGTCAAACCATCGGCTCGGGTCAAATCGCCGAGCTCGTGCTTGCCGCCGACGCTGGCTGCACCGGCGCGGTTGCGATCAACTTCACCGACGGTCTCAACAGCCCGCCGCTCGAGAATATTCTCGTGGTTGGTGGAGCTTCGATCGGTGTCGGTCAAGGCCTCACCCTCAACAACGGTGAAGTTCTCTGCACCGAGCCGGGCCTCGAGTACACCATCAACGATGGTGCGATTCGCGGCGACAACAACGTCGAGCTCGCTCCCGAGTGCGACGGTACGGTTGCGATCACCGCCGAGACTCCGCTCGAGCTCGCTGGTGCCACCATCGCGATCACCTACAACAATACCGAGATCAATGCGACCGACATCGTCGCTGGCGCTGATACCTCCGACAACGAGTTCTTCTTCTCTGACCTGAGCCCCGCTGGTGGCGCTGGTGTCACCGCTTCGGCGATCCGCGACTTCAGCCCGCCGTTTACCGGCGACACCTTTGGTTCGGGAAGCCTCGAGCTCTTCGTCGCGACCTTCGAGTGTCTCGGCGAGCCGCAAGTCATCGAAGACGGCGGCATGGACACCACGACGACCATCAGCTTCATCGACGGCGTCCTCGGTGCTCCGCAACTCGAGAACATTGCTGTTACCGCGGGCGGTCAATCGATTTCGGCTTCGACCAATCCTTCGCTCGTCCTCAACAACGGTACCTTCACCTGTAAGGCAATCCCGCAACCGCCGAGCGTTACCTACTACTGTGGTAGCCGCGACGGTGCTCTGACCCCGATTCAAGGCGAGCCGGGCGACGACATCGAGATCTGCTTCTTCTACAACAAGGAGATCACGGTCGGTCAGGGTGACCTCGGTAACATTCAGGGTTACCAGCTCTCAGTTGAGTACGACTGCGATATCTGCCTCACCGGCTTCTCGCTCGAAGATTCGGCTTCGGAAGCGGTTGGGGCTGAATTCGTTCAGTTCTCGATCGACAACGATCCGAACGACGGTGACGGCTGCGAATTGACGGTCGCTGTCATCCTCGACGCGGTTCCGCCCTTCGACGAAGACGGCAACCAAGTTCTCTTCGACACGCTTCCCAACACGATCGACGCTTCGACCCCCGAAGCGCTTCCGTTCGCTCAGAACATCGGTTGCGCTCAGGGCTTCATCAAGCCCGAAGCCGAGTGCAACACCACTCTCACCGTTGAGTTCGTCAACGGTCTGAATGGTTCGGAAGATCTCCCGGTTGAGAACGTCGCCGTAATCGACTTCGTTTCGTTCCAAGACCTGACCTTCTTCGACTGCACGGTCGACGTTGTTCCGGTTCCGGAATTTCAGCGTGGTGACTGTAACGACGACGAGAAGGAAGATATCGCCGACGCAATCGCGATCATCCGCTTCCAATTCCCGACCGAGTTCATCTTCTTTGATCCTCCCTGTCTCGACGCTTGCGACGCTAACGACGACGGCAAGATCAACCTCGCTGACGCGATCTTCCTGCTCAACTACGCGTTCAAGAGCGGTGACGAGCCGCCCGCACCGGGTCCGGATATGGACGGCCCCGACACCACGCCCGACCCGCTCGACTGTGGTGTTGAGGACGA
>CAYZYD010000090.1:0-10228 GCA_964482505.1 uncultured Planctomycetia bacterium
GACCGCCGATAACACGGTCCAATTGCGGGGGCATCTGATCACGGTCGACCCGGTGACGGCCGCCGCGAACGATCTGGGTAGCGTTTGCTGCGCTTGCCGTTTCGTCGCCCTGACGGCTCCCGACGCGGATCCGGCCGAAGAGTTCTTACGTGCGGACGTCAACGGTGACGGTAGTGTCAACATCGCTGACTCAGTCTTTCTTCTCAATGCGCTGTTCGTACCGGGCTCGCCGGCTCCGTCTTGTCCCGATGCAGCAGACATAAACGACGACGGCTCGACCAACATCGCCGACGCGATTTATCTTTTGAACGCGCTGTTTGTTCCGGGATCACCGCCCGTTCCGGCTCCGTCGACGACCTCGGGTGGTTGCGGAGTCGATCCGACGATGGGCGATCCACTCGACTGTCCGGGCGGTCAGCCGAACTGCTAACGAGTTGAGTCGGTCTTTGACCGTGAAGTTGAAAGAGCCCTCTCGCTTGATGAGAGGGCTCTTTTTGTTGGCGCCATGAAGGCCCAACGACTTGCCGCGAAGCTTGGGTCCTCGCCCTAAACTTTGGGAGCTGAAGTCGGAGGTTCAAATCAACTCATTCCGCGCGGGCGGCCGAGCTGTTGTCCCTGAGTGCTTCAAGGTAAACCTCGCGTTGGGGACACCCTGAAGTACTTTCTTGGCGGCCTTCAGCGCTTTCTTTGCCGTGCTAGATTCGCCGGCCTGCACCATAGCGTGCAGTCGGGTCTGCATACGAACCGCCCCCGATTCAATGGTTGACTTGAGTGCCCTCAACTCGGCCGTGAGCGCTGAGGACTGTGGTTGAATGAGTTGTCTCTCGATCGCCGCGTAGGCCTTTCCGAACTGTTCCTTAGCGAGCAGTCGTTCCACGTCTCTGAGCTCAGGCGAGATTTTGAGCGGCAAGTCCACGTAGTAGTGACTCAGTAGTCGATCGACGGTCCGCTTTAGCGTCTTCGAGGCCTGCTCGCTCGAGTTCCAGTCGTGCCAGCGCACAATTCCCTCAGGATCGATCACCAGTGCGGTCGGGGTTCCGTATCGCGCCCCAAAACCCAACTTCACCACGCTCTTTTCATCGCGGTCACGCATCACCGGAAAACGCATTCCCTCTTTCTTGAGGTAGGCGCGGATCAACGACTCATCCGCCATGGCCGGATACTCGTCTTTCTCGAATGCGGTGGCGATCGCCACCACTTCAACCCGAGGATCTCTCTTAAACTCTGCGTACAATTTTTTAGCATGGGGGAGTGAGTGTTTCATGCAAGCCGGACAACCGAGCTGGAATATTTCGAGTATCACCACGCGTCCCTTCAGCGACTCTTGAGACCATTGGCGGCCTTGCAGTGCTCTCGATAATTCGAGTTCGGGAAGGGGTTTCCCCATGAGGTTGGCCGGCGATTGCGCAAGAACGGCTAGGAAGAGGAGCGCTAGTGTCATCAGTATTACCTGTTCTCATTTTAGGTTGGCCACACCTGCGGGCTTTTGGAAACCAGCAGAACGCTTCTTGAGTTCCTGATCTTCCAAAGATGGATCCTGTCGAAGTGTGAAGACCTCGAGATTTGTCCGGAGATTGCAGCCCGCCCGAAAACTCAGTCCGCGAACCCCGGGATACAAATCTAACTACGGCTATAAGGAAGCAGGGTCCAACCTTTCCATTATCCCAGCGAGAATAGTAAGGCGTCCCTTCCGGCTCGGTCGGACTTGCCGGCGGGACATCGCGGCCCTCTGGGGAGCGATAATCGTCCGTAGGGCACTTGAGAGCCTGTCTTACGACTCGCGGTGGTGAGGTGTGGGACTTTCGTAGATCCGAGCCGGGACCACCACGGCGGGGTTGACTAATATTACGTTATGCGTAACGCTTTGCGTATGAATGAAGATTACGATGCGTTGCTCCGGGATGTGCGGAGGAACGAGCCTTGGAACTCGCCGGAGGAGGCTCTCCTTATCGGCTACCTCTTCACGAAGCGGCACTTTGAGAGTTTGCAGCGAGTTTTCGCTCGGGGCGGCCCGAGCGAGCGCGAGGCGAACGCGCTCTTTGCTCTCGCCGATAGCGGTCCTCTCTCACAGTCGGAACTGCGAAAGATCATGGTGGTCGCTACCGGGACGATCTCTGACCTGCTCCGTACGATGGAATCTCGCAATCTTGTCTCGGCGCGGCCCTCTCGTGTCGATCAACGGGAGAAGCTCTGGAAGATCACCTCAAAAGGACGAGCGAGCCTTTCATCATCACTAGAGAAGATCTACGCAGTCCTTCCAGAGCTTTTTCAAGGATTTACCCCCGACAGTCGCGATGCGTTTCTCGCGTCGCTTCGTCTACTCCGCCGCAACGCAGAACAGTTAAAACAGAAACTCGACGATGAAACGTAAGGGTATTGAGGCCGCACCTGACCGCAATTGAAAGAGCTCCGCATGATCATCTTCTTCCGGCAACTCATCCTTTCTATAGTCCCTCTGATGAGTCCACTGGCGGCACAACTTGAATCGGGCGAAGCGCTCGGCTTCGGGTACACTCGTAAAGACGGCTTTGTGTATTTCTCGGGCCAGCGCATCGATCAAGCCGGCCGGGATAACCTCGCGCGATTTTCACGTTTTATCGGTCGCGATCTCGAGCTATGCCAAGAGGTTCACGCTCCCACTTTCGTCGCCCTCAGCGAGCAATACACCAAGGATCGCAACACCGTCTACTACAAGTGGATTAGCCCGGGGGAATTCTGGGTCGTTCAGCTTCCTGAGGCGGATGGAGCTACGTTTGAGGTTCTCGGCTTCAACCTGGCCCGTGACGCGCGATACGTTTGGTGGTACGGCGAAGTGCTGCCTGAAATCGACGCTCGTACCGTCGAAGTTGTCAGGGAGGGTTTCGTTTGGAAGGATGCCCACGGGGTCTGGTACCAACACGAACGGATCGACGGAGCCGATCCGCAAAGCTTCAAACACTTGGCGCGGGGTTTCTATCGCGACCGGCACCGCGTCTATTGGGGCCGGACCCCGCTCGAGACTGCCGATCCGCTGACTTTCCGAACCTTTGGTGACGACTCCGCGTACGGGGCCGATTCTCGCACGGTGTGGAAGGCGGCCGAGCCACTCGTGGGACCCGATCCCCAGACGTTTGAGCCCATTCACCGCGGCGTATACAAGGACAGGAACGGAGTGTTCGAGTGTCCGGGTCAACCGCTCGCGGACGCTGATGTGAGATCATTCCGAAAAGTCCGAGATCTCGACTTAGCGGGCACGGCGCTTTTACGGGATGGGCAGTCTGACTATCTCTATCTTCCTTACCGCGGCGAGGTGTTCCGTCTCGCGGTGGGGGCCCAGTCGCTGCGGGTCACACGGTCGATTTGGTCGGGTCGACCGACTCCGCGGCGTATTGCCGTGTCGACCGCAGTGCTCAGCAAGCAGGGTTGGAGCGAACTCGACCTCGAGCTTCTTAGCGCGACCGAGCGCTCCATTTCCAAGCGAAAGCTCATGGCTCAGGAGCGCCATCTCCTCGATATTCACAGAGCAGTCTTTACACGCGCATGGGAGCAGCTCCGCAATTCGTCGCGCTCGGAGGAGAAACGTTGACTCGCGGCGACACCAGGCGTACCGCTGTTGAGAGATTCGGAGTGTAGAAACATGGCCGCCCCTCTTCGCCATGATCCCGATTTGGTCGAACTCTTCTCGGAGCCGGAGCGGGCGATCCGTCGTATTGCCGACCAAGCGATCGCTCGCGGTACCTTAACCGAGGAGCTGGCCGCGGAACTGATTGAACTCTTTGGGGTACCGCCTGGTCCGAACGACTCAGGTCTTAGCGCGGAAGAGGCGCAGCAGTTTCTCTGCACTACTCTACAGCTTATCGATGTCTGTCTGCGCGAAGAATCTCGGCCGCAGAAACCCTTGATCAACGCCCTCCTCAACCAGTGTTTGGATCGAGAGTGCGAGAAGCAGGGAGGGCGCCACTGGTCGCTGACCCGTGAAATCAGCGACGACTCTCGGCGTGGACGCGATCGCCGCTTTACCTTCGGTCAGATCAAAGAAAAGCCCTCGGACCCCCAAGCCCCCTCGATGTTCGGAGGGGCGTGGCAGGCGAACTGCGACGGTACCGAGAGGCGCGTAACGTTTCTGCTGACGGCCGAAGCACTCACCGAACGGACCACATGGGAGCCCGTGACCGAGAATGAAAAATTGACGACGCGAGTTCGCTCGCGCGGTCCGTACCCTTGGCGCCTCCAAGTCGAACCGCAGTCGCCTCTCGGGGAATGGATCGCCGGTCTGACCGGAACTCACAACATCGGGCAGCACCGCGGCCATTTTCCGCTGGGTGTCTTGTGCGATGCCGTGCAGCGACACCTGGCTCCACTCGGCTTCACTCACTTGCTTTTGGGTCCGAGTCGCCGCGATCCCGCGACTCGACCTTGGCATACCGGCGGTTTCTTGCGTCGATCCCAACACGACTCGACCTTCAACTGGCAAGGGCACGCCTTCGTCGATGAAGGCCCGATTCCTGTCCAGGCTTCCTGTGTTGTCCGTATCTCTGCCCGTATCGCGAGCTTTCTCTGAAGCAAAGGGTTCGCGGTTCTTTATAAGTTTAGCCCGTAGTCGTCCGCATTATTCGTGATCCCGTTACTTCCGAACCGACAATAGCCTCGCGTCATTTGAAAGGATCGATCCTCGCGACCGAGTGGGCTTCGAATTGAAGCTGCTAAGATCTGACTGCGTGGAGCAACGCTTCGTCTGTCGTGCGCTTGCGCCAAGCGTTGGCGATGGCTTACACAACTCAAGTGTTACCAGCCTCAAGTCGAATTCACTTCGGGCGGGCTGCTAGTCTTTTGAGTTGCCCTCTTCGCTCTCGGCGCTGTTTATCAGATCGAGCTGTAGCTCGGCGAGTCGCATTTCAACTTCGAGCTCGCGGAGTCGAGCCTCGGCCTGCCGCACCGCGGCGTTCGAGACGTTGCCGTTGTGGTGCTGTAACCGTGTCGTTTCAACCTCGACGCGGGCCCGTTCGATTTGCCGTTGAGCCTGTTCGAGGGAGTAGAGGGCTTCCAGCCGGAGCATTCTTCGCTCTGCAGCCTGAGCTGACAATTCACCCTCGAGAAAGCGCTGCCGAAGTTTGAGCTGAGCTTCGATCTCGCGCAGCTCGATCTCGGTCCGGTTTACTCGACCCTCGGCATCACGTACTGCTGCGTTAGAGACTACGCCCAGCTCGAAGAGTTGTTGCGCGCGCTGTAAGGTAAGTTGTTCGGATTGGAGTCGCCGCTCTTCGGTCGAGAGTTTCTGTTGCAACCGTTCGGTTACAAAATCTCGACCCGCAACTTGTTCCGCTGAAATGTCGCGACTCGGACGCTTACCAGAGTGGCTGATCTCTTCTAAGTCGAGCCGCAGCAGGTGAACGTCCTGGGATTCTTCAACGACGCGCTGGCGAGATTCGATCAGAGAACCCCGCTCGGCTAGTCCCTCCTTTACGAGCGCCTCCAAATGCGCGAATTCGCGGCGAGCTTCCGCCTCTTTGGCTTCTGCGAGCTTGAGGCGGAGTCGGGTCTGTTCGAGCAGATTCTGAGCTCTGATCGAGTTTTGATATATCTCGGCGGCAAGCGTACCTCCCGCACCCAGGATGATCGACACGAACACCAAAGCTGCGCGTCGCAGCCAAGGTGCGCGGCGCTTCCCCGGGGGCACGAGAGCCGAACTAGCAGTAGACTCGTCACCGAATCTCTCGGCACGACGCAGCTCGGTTTCAAGCTGCCACTGGAGGTGGCGTTGGAACTGCGGGGTGGGAAGGTGATCTTTCTGCATCGCTCACTCCATCTTCTCAGGGGACTCGAGCAATTCGCCGAGTGCCCGGCGGGCTCGGTGGAGGCGCCCTTCCACGGCGCGCTCCGATAGCCCGGTTTCGTCGGCAATGTCGCGCAGGGTGAGGCCATCTAAGTGAAAGGCCTCGATGAGCTTACCCTGCTCGGGACGCAGCCGTTCGAGGCACCAGTGCACAAGCGCGGCGGCTTCGGGCGAGTCGGGGCCTCGATCTCGGTGTTCGCTGATTGCCTCCTCGAGCGCCGCGCTACTCAATTCCACCGGCTGACGCCGCCGGTAGTAGTTCGAGATCAGATTGCGTGCGACCGTCTTGAGCCAGGCGAGAGGTTGATCCGGAAGTCCGTTGGCCCGCCAGTGCTTGAGAGCGCGGAGCCAAGTCTCCTGGGTGATATCTTCAGCCAAGTTCCGATCGCCGCCGACTCGGCGCGAGAGATAGCCGTAAAGCGGCTCCAGGGTCTCCCGATAGATTCTGATCCAAGGGTGGTCGCTTGGCATTCTCTTCTTCCGCGTCGAAGTCCTACTTATCTGACCCGGTGCCCTCCCGAATCCCACGCGAAAAATTCCGGCAGGTCTTTTAACGGTCCGCCCGGTAGAGTTTTTTCGAGCCCGCACTATTAAGAACCCGAAGCCATGGTCGCAGTGTGATCGATTCTGCCTCGGCGCGCCCACCCATGGTGTCCAGATTCGGAATCCCTCCAGTGAACAGCCTCGCCCTGACATGACCACTTTACGAGCATGTCATGGGATCATTGCTGCAGCGAAGGAAACTCCCCGAATGAACTATCATGCCCTGTGCAAGTGGAGCATGCCCCTTAAGCCTCTCTTCTCCAACGATCTTAATGTTGACCAAGGAGTCAGTGAGCGAACAAAAGCGTGACTCTTCGGGCACAATGAGTCACGGCCACCCTATATAGCGAGCGATAACCTCTGAGAGAAAGAACAAGCCATAAGAGAGCGGTTTTTGAACACGAGTGGTCTGGCTGTTCACTAGCCGCACGGCTTACAGAATAACCGCGCTCGAGGGATTAGCGATGTTCCGAGACAGAGAGTCGAAGACAATA
The DNA here is from genome assembly GCA_964482505.1 of uncultured Planctomycetia bacterium. GTDB lineage: Bacteria > Planctomycetota > UBA8108 > UBA1146 > JAJFFE01 > CAYZYD01. The sequence goes on from CAYZYD010000090.1 coordinate 6,850, forward strand.
CCATTGCGGCGCTTATATCGAAAATCATGCCATGAAGAGTTGTGGCAGTCTTTCTGCGATCGGGTTTTACCTCGCGCACAAACCTTACCTTCAGAAATAGAGCTTTGCCGAAGCCTCAAAAATGTCTTTGCAATCGGACCTAGCGCTAGCAGCCCGCCCGAAAACTCATTCCGCGCGGGAGGCCGAGCTTCCTTCGCCCAGCGCCCCCGGCGAACCTCGACGTATGGCCAATACGCCTTCGGTTCGCCCGAGGCACTGGGCTCGAATTCTCGACCTCCCGCATCGAAACCAGTTTTCGGGCGGGCTGCTAGGAGAGCGGGTCTCTGTTCATCGAAGCGAAGGGCAAATGCACTGATCTGATCGGTCGGGGGGTCGGCGCCTCTCTCCCGTTCCTCGAAAGGAAACTCCCGTGACTTTAAGAGTCCTTTGCTCACTGCTTCTTTCCTTTGGTTTTGCGCAGTGGCTACCTGCACAAGACTGTGATGGACCCATCCCCTACGGCACTGGCGAGGCATTCCTCGTCGTCGCCACGAACGATACTGGGACTCGTGTCCGTTGTCTTCAGGCGAACTTCGATGGGGGCGGTAGCTGTCTCTACGTTAATCCCGAGACGGTTTTCGCTCCGAATTGTCCGGTACCGACGGTACCGACCAATCCCCCCGACTCTAATGGCCAAGAGGTCCTTATCGATTGGGGACTCGCCTGTCTCAACGACGGATCTTCTACGGCCTTTATCCTTCAATCGGAATCTGGCCCGGTGACTTTTCTCGAGGGATACTGGTGTGATGCATTCGGCGATCCTGTCGGTGATATTACAAATGTCCAAGTGATACCCATTCCGCAAACTGCCTTCTGCCTTCCAGGTACCCAGGCGATTCTCAAGATAGAAACTGTGGCTGTTCCCCAGGGTCCCACCACTTACGGAGATCTCAAGCCCCCTGCGGGTCCCGGTATGTGCTGGTCAAGAACTTGTATGGTTCCGATTACCTACTGCTTCGCGCGCGTCAAGCTCTGCTGTCTCGCCCCCGGCGCCGGGATTGTAACCTGCGACGGGTGTGTGGTGATTTTGCCGTGGACGCTTATCGAAGTGAAACCGGCTATGGATGTCTGTGTACGCGTCACCAACCCCCGACAACTCGATCTTCCGATACCTGACCTCGCCCCGATAGATCACTTCCCCAATGTTCCTGACCCCGCCTCCAATCACCCTTGGGGATACGGCGAAACCATCGTGGCCTCGGATCCTGGAGGTGATCTGCGAACTTCCGCCAATTTTGCGTCGACCTTCCTCGCCATGACCGAGCTCTTTCTCGTCACCGGTGCAGATCCCGACGTGTCCACTCCGTTCGACGAGCTACTCGGGCTCATGGGGCCTGGCTACCTCGAAGCGGCTGGTTTGGTCGCAGACCTCACCACCGCTATCGAAGAAGTTGCTACTTTTGACACCGGCTCACCGGTCCTCGACTTCATCGATCCTCTGGTCCAGGTCAACGAGTCACTCAACGAAATGGGAGAGATGTTCGTAGACCAAGAAGTCACGAGTCCCGATCCGTTCTACAACGCAGAAGAGGCGTTCTCGAATCTCTCAGAAGCTCTGCAGGCCTATCCGGATGCACCACCGCATCTCTTGCAAGCCGCGAGTCACCTCGAAGTGATTATCCGAGGCTTTCAAGTGTCAGCGGAAATGGCGGAGGGTGGTTTTGCCGATCCCTGCGAGCAGGACTTCTTTCTTTGGGGTCTAAACAATCGATTTGAAGTTAACATCGGACTTTTCGGTGCGGCCATGCGTCCCCACGTTCGAGTTCAGCTCGATCTGCAAAACTACGCCTGGTACCCGAATACGATTCAGGGAACGAGGGTTCTGGTTCAAGACCCCGAATCCTTTACGATCGAGTCCACTTGGGTCGTCAACATCTCAGACAACTACGAGATCGCCGTACCCGCTGAAGGTGGGAACCGTTCGCTTTGGATCAAGCTCCCAGCTCACCTCAGTCAGCGTATTGAAGTCGAGACGGGAAGCGGTCAGCTCTACACGACGAGCACGCTGATCGCTGGCGACGTCGACGGTGATGACGACGTCGACATGGGCGATTTCATGCAGACTTACAACACTCTCGGAGCGGGTAACCGAACGGGTCCGTTCGTTCCTTCAACCGACGTCAACGCAGACGGAATCGTCGACGTCTGGGATCTCATCACGGTCTACTTCAATCTGGGTCAGGTCGGAGCTGCCCTCGCCCCCAATGGACTCGTACCGGCAGACACCAGCCCCTTTCTGCCGGTCTTAGAGACCGACCAATAAACCCCTCGTCTTGATTCTCAACAAAGAAACGCCTCTCTGCTTGAAGGGAGGCGTTTGTTTTTTTTTTGTCTTGTCGGAGTGATTCTTCGGGCGGGCTGCTGCATTGACGGGTACGCGCGTTATAACGGTTTCGGTTTTCCCGACGGACGTAAGCGAGTGGAGGTTCAAATATGAGCGCGGTTGTGGCTTTGGTGCTGGGAATGGGCCTTCTGTTTTGCGGGGCGTGCAAACCGGGGATCGGTCCTGAGAATGAGCAAGGCGCTTCTTCTGAGGCGAGTATCAACACAGACTCGAATGATTCGAATGAATTGAATGATTTGAAGAGCGGCTCTGTGGATGTCGATGCAATTGCGTCGCTCGTCGGTCGTTGGCGCAGTGATGAATCGGCGCAGGCAAAGCGGCAGCGTCTTGAAGCCATCGATGAGGTGACGACCGATCTGAGCGTTTTTGTCAGGGGGAGAGCCCGCAGTAGTCTCGCTGAGCGTACTGCGCCGTCGTCGACCTTGCTTATTTCCGTAATAGGACGTCGGGTGAAGATCGTCTCGAGCGACCGTCAAATCGAGCTCGATCTGAGCGGCGCTCCCACCGAGGTATCGGGCAGCCAGGTCCGGGCGACGGTAGAGGGGGAACGACTGATCATTACGGCACAAGGTGACAACGGAGAGCGCACGACGGAATACCGTTGTGAGGGGACGAACTTGGCGATGGCGGTCACGATCAACAGCGACAAACTCGCTGGTCCCCTCAACTGTGTCACAACTTATACGCGGGAAGACTGAGGAGTCTGGAAGCCTGAGAATTTGGGACGATTGAGAGACTTTGCCGTCAATTTATCGTGCCCCCAAAGCGAGCCGCGGTGCCTTGGACTAGCCCCGGAACAAGCGAGTGTCGAAGCGTGCATTACTGAGCCGAGAGGCTCCTCGCCGTGCACAGACCGGTAGACGGCGTCCGCACTTGCGGTGCCTGACTTCTACCTGGTTCTGCTTAGTCGTGGCTCCCTCGCTTTCGTCGCATGGATTCGGGCAAGGCGCTCAGTCCTTGCGATGGGTACTCAGATTTAGCAACGAAGCGGGCTGT
>CAYZYD010000091.1:0-10216 GCA_964482505.1 uncultured Planctomycetia bacterium
TATGGGCTAGAAATCACGACCTCATCGAAAGCATTTTCTCGGGCGGGTGCTAGCCGATGAGAATGCTCATAAGCTGCTTGCAAGATGAGGTGGGGGACGGCTAATGACCCGAGAACTGCTGAACCGTGAGCGCTCCGTGGACGATCAGGGTGACGAGCGCGGCCGCGACGAGTGCGCGGGTTGTGCCTAACTCGACATCGCGCGCCGATTCGTGCGGCTCGGTGCCAAAGGCGAAGATGATAAGCGAGACGAGCCAGGCCGTGAGCACCGCTTTGACCAGCGCCCATTCGAAGTCTGAATAATCGACCACACTCAAGATCGCTTGCGCCGAGGCGACTTCCGAGAGCCCGAGCCAGACTTGGCTCATGACCAGCGCCGCCCCGGTGCCGATCGAGAGGGCGACGAGCACACTCGAAAGCGCGCCCGAGATGGATCCCAACACAATCGGGACGAGGAGATAATGACGCACCGAGACTCCGCTGAGTGGCAGCGCGTCGAGCACTCGGTCCATCTTCTGACCGGCGAGACGAGCGGTACCTCCGGCGGCGCTCCAGACCGAAAAGAGCAGACTCGCGAGCAGGGGAAGGGCGGTGCTTACGAGCACCTTCCCGACTCCGCCGAGTACTTCGCGCCGGAACGCGCCTTCGAGCGGATTGTTTGCGAGCGCGAAGTAAGTCGCGAGGACACCGAGCACGGCGGCGGCGATCGCGATGAAGAGGGCCGAAGAGGTCGACTGTTGCCAGCTGCTCACCAAGGAGCGGCTGAGATATCGAGGCCAGAGCGCGGCGATCGATTCGAGCGCGAGGACCGGATAGCGCGACCAGCGCTCGAGGTGCTCAAGCAGTGGGGTCGCGATCCGCTCGCCGAGTGATCGTGGCTCGAGGCTGGGGGCGGTGCGGGTCGCCTTCACTTTGGGACCGAATCGCTCCAAAAACTCCTCGGGAGAGCAGGACTCGAGCCTTTGCGCGTCGGGATCGAGCCACAGGAAACGGGTTGCGTGGGTTTGAAAGTGTTCGACCTCGTGGGTGATCACAATCGTGGTCGGCGGCCTCGCGGTCGATCGTCCGTGCTCGCCTGCGATGAGGGAGGCGATCTGCTGCGCGCTTTCGGGGTCGAGACCGGCGGTCGGTTCGTCGAGGATGATGAGATCGGGTTCGGCGGCAACGGCGCGCGCATAGGCGATGCGTTTGCGCTGACCCCCCGAGAGCGCGGCGACCTTCGCCGGCGGATCTTCGAGACCGACACGCTCGAGGAGGGCATGTGTTCGAGCGCGCGGTCGGGATCCGTCGCGCGCGTTCTGTTCGCAAACCGCGAGTTTGACGTTCTCAAATGGGGAGAGATCGTCGACGAGGGCTCCGGTTTGGAAGACCGCGGTCAACTCACCGGCCCGCATCGCCGCGCGGGGGGACTTGCCAAAGACTCGAAGTTCGCCCGCACGCCACGACGCTTCGAGTCCGAGCAGCGCATTTAAGATCGTCGACTTGCCCGAACCACTCGGACCGAGCAACACGACAAACTCGCCCGCTTCGATTTCAAGATCTTGCCGATCGATGATCTTGCGAACTGCTCGCCCAGTGCGGTAACCGACCCCAAACCGCTCGAGACGGATCGCCGGAGTCGACGCGCGGCTTTCCACTACGGCGTTCAAGGTCGCTCGCTCTGGTCCGGACGCAACGCGGCCGGAACCCCGCTGAGCCAAGCGATCTCGACCGACTCGTCTTCGTCGATTTGGCTCAACAGCCCCACGATTCGGTCACCCGCCACGATGACCCCCCCGCGAGGAAAGGGGAGATCGAGCGGTTGATTCAAAATCACTGCACCCGCTTCGTATCGCGCGCGGCGTTCGGTCAACTCATCGCCGCGCGCTGCGGCGAGAATGCGCAAGTTATCGAGGACCCCTGGAGACTCGAAACTGAGTAGCGGTACTCGCGGCTCGAAGTCGGTCTCCTCGAGACGCAAGAGCGCGAGATCTTGATTCGGAGCGGAGTCTTCGTCGAGGCTCCACACGCGGCCGGCATTGTGGACCGAGCCGTCGCTGAGTCGAACCGAGATGCGCTCGTTTCTCACGTCGATACGGCCGACGCGATCCCAAGCGTGGTAGCTCGGATCGACCCCGGTGCGGTTGGTCAGGACGACCGGAATGCCGTCGGCGGTGCGAAAGAAGATGCCGAGACTGGTGACATTGACGATGTCATCGCGCACAAAGTCCTTCTCGATGCAGTGGTAGTAGACGTAGCAGAGTCGAGTAGCTGCGTTGGGGCTCGAATCGGGAGGCTTTTCCTGAGGCTGATTTCTGTCGGGTAGCGGTGGCGTTCCCCAGACGATATCGGGCTTTTGGGGAAGACCTCGAAAGGTGAAGCCGTCTGGGGCCGGGGTCTGGTCGCTTTGAGTCGGCGTCGCGTAGGCGAGGTGGGGACCTTGGATAATTGTATCGATGTCTTTGACGTCGACGCCGCTGATCCAGCCGATGTCGACCGCTGGTCGTCCGAGCCAGAAGAGGGTGCCCCGCGTTACGGTCGAGCGATAGCGGCGAGCCACCTGACCTTGAATCCAGACCGCTTCACCCTGCGGAGCGAGCGAGACTCTTAAGACCTCGCCGACTTTGATACCGCGGTGCAATATCTCGGAGCCCGCGGCGAGTCGTGCGTTTTCAGCGACGACAACCGAAAAACGAAAGGCCCCGTCGGCGTACGCGCGCTCGAGGATCGACTTGGGTTTCTCGACCGGTGCCGTCGACAGTCCGGGCACGACGGCGCGACCTTCGAGCGGCGGCGCGTTTTGGTTCGGGGTGTCGTAGGCGATGTAGGGGTCGCGCACCATGGTCTCGAGCCCCGACGCTCCTTGGACCACGCCGCGAAAGATGGGACGGACGATCCAGAAGCGGCTACTGACGCGCAGCGAACGCCGCGCTTCGGGATCGATCACGCAGACGACTTCGACCGACGATTGATCATCGGCGAGCCGGATATCTCGAACTTCTCCCACCGAGACGCCGAGGTATTTGACGCGAGCCCCGGGCTCGAGCCCTTGAGCATTTTCAAAGAGGAGCCGTAAGCTGTGCTGGGGGTCGGTTCGACTCGGATCGGCGAGACGCCAGATAAAGACGCCGGACGCGATGGCGGCCGCGATCGTGAGAAGCCCGACTAAGGATCGAATTCTTTTCATGTCGAGATCTTAGCGAAGCCGAGCGAACGCCCCAGCAGTTTGTCGAGATTCGCGATCTGGATCTCGGCCCATGACCGTGCCATAGTGGCCCGCCTCGCGAGCCGTGTTTTCTCGCCGGTCGGCCGAGCTCGTCACTTCGGAAATGTATTCAAGTCGCGTCGTCGCGGATCTCCGCGGCAACAACTCTTCTCCTGATCTGAAAGCAAATCGATGTCGCACGAAGCCCTTCTCAGTGAACTCGGACTCAGCTTGGACAACCCGGGGTGCTACGCGAGCGGTTGGCGCGAGCCTCGGGGAACTTGGATCGAGAGCCGCTCTCCCCACGATGGTTCGGTGATCGCCCGGGTCAGTAGCGCTACGGAAGAGGATTACGAAGCGGCCGTCATCGCCTCGACCGAGGCCTTTCGGGAGTGGCGCACCTGGCCCGCTCCGCGGCGCGGCGAAGTTGTGCGGCAGATGTGCGACGCCCTTCGCGCCAAGAAAGAGGCGCTGGGTCGGCTCGTCGCTCTCGAGATGGGCAAGATCTACCCCGAAGGCTCGGGGGAGGTCCAAGAGATGATCGATATCGCCGACTTTTCGGTAGGGCTTTCGCGACAACTCTACGGGCTCTCGATGCACTCCGAGCGACCCGGTCACCGCATGTACGAACAGTGGCACCCGCTCGGGATCGTCGGCTGCATCACCGCGTTTAACTTTCCCGTTGCGGTCTGGTCTTGGAATGCGCTCGTCGCGGCGGTTTGCGGCGACTCGGTCCTCTGGAAGCCATCCGAGGTGACGCCGCTCTGCGCTGTCGCGGTCCAGAAAATCGTCGAGCCGGTGCTCGAGCGCAACAAGGCTCCGTCGATCTTTAACCTCGTGGTCGGGACCGCGGATCCGATCGGTGAACGGCTTATCCACGATTCGCGCATCCCGCTCGTCAGCGCCACGGGGTCGTGTCGGATGGGTCGTCGCGTCGCCGAAGTGGTCGGCGCCCGACTCGGCAAGACGCTGCTCGAGCTCGGCGGTAACAATGGAATCATCGTGACTCCGAGCGCCGACCGCGACCTCGTCGTCCGCGGAACCCTCTTCGGTGCCGTCGGCACCGCGGGGCAGCGTTGCACCACGACACGCCGACTCTTCCTCCACGAATCGATCAGCGCTGAGATCGTGCAGAAGCTCGCCGAAGCCTACTCGCAAGTACCGATCGGCGACCCTCTCGATGAGAGAACGCTGATGGGGCCGCTCATCAGCGAAGCCGCGGTCGAGCAGATGGAGCGCGCGCTCGCCTTGGTTCGAGAGCAGGGCGGCGAAATCGTCTGTGGAGGAGGCAGACATACGGACGGTGTTCCCGAGGGGGGACACTACGTCCAGCCGACGATCGTCAAGGCGCGCCACGATATGCCGATCGTCCACGAAGAGACTTTCGCGCCGATCCTCTACGCGATCGACTACTCAGATCTCGACGAAGTGATCGCCTGGCACAACCAAGTGCCGCAGGGACTCTCGAGTGCGATCTTCACCACCGACTTGCGCGAGGCCGAGCGCTTCTTGAGCGCAGCGGGTTCGGATTGCGGAATCGCCAACGTCAATATCGGGACGAGTGGAGCCGAGATCGGTGGTGCCTTCGGTGGTGAGAAGGAGACGGGTGGGGGCCGCGAGTCGGGGTCGGACTCCTGGAAGATCTACATGCGTCGCCAGACCTGCACGATCAACCACTCGAAGGAGCTCCCGCTCGCTCAAGGGATCAGCTTCGGTTAGTAGCTTCTTCAAGCTCATTACCGTTGAGTTTGGCGATACCGGGGCGCTCAGACGATTGCCTGAATAATTCGTTTTGCGAGTCAGGTGATAACTGGCCGCATTCCCCGCGCCCGATCTCTCAGGCCCCGTACTTCTCGACCGCAATCTTCCAAGCCCCAATTCTGTAACCTAACGAGTCGCGGGTTCGGTCAAGTCGCGAGGCTCCGGTAGACCGAGTAGAGAAACGCTAAGACGACGATCGCCGCACCGACCCAAAGCGTCATCGCCCAGCCAAAGACGACGCGCTCGGCCGCGGGGCTGAGCCGGGGCGGTTCGCGGAGCGGCTCTTCTTCGGAGCCGGTCGGCGGCGAGCCGAGCCGTAGCGACAAGCGGAAGTCGGCGATCTCGATCACCGTATCCGAATCGAGGAGTCGACTCTTGGTTATCTTCTCGCCCCCGATTCGAGTCCCGTTGGGACTCAGGTTTTCGAGTCGACAACCCTCTTCTTCGAGCAAGAGTCGCGCGTGAACTCGCGAAACGCGCGGACTCTCGAGCGTCACGTCTGCGCCTTCGTCGCGACCGATCGTTACCGATCCGCGAAACGAGCGCAGCTTCTCGAGCCCATCGACAGTCCAGCGCAGTTCTGCCGTTCGAGTGCTCATAGTAGCCGCTCACCGTCGAGCAGATAACAGCGAAGCGCCATTTCGGGTTCGATCCGACCGAGGTCAGCCGGGATGTCGACGAGACAGTTCGCCTGCGCAAATGTCGTCAATTGATGCGATTCTTGTCCTGCGAGTAAGTCGACCGTCGGCCGATCGGTTTCGCCAAAACCGACTCGACCGCGCAAGAGCTGACGCCTGGGTGAAGGTGTGAGTTTGGTGGGCTGAGAGACCGTGGCCTTCACTTCGGCCAGCAGTCCGTCGAGTCGCCCCTCGAGTTGCGCGAGGACGGGCCGGACAAACATCTCAAACGAGACGAGGCAGGCGACGGGGTTTCCGGGCAAACCAAAGAAGGGAACGCGACCCAAGGTCCCGGCCGCCAGGGGCTTCCCGGGCTTCATATTGACCTTCATCACTTCGACGTCGCGTCCGAGTTCGGGGGCGACTTCGCGAACCCAATCGAGCCCACCCACCGAGACCCCGCCCGTTGTCAAGATCACGTCGGGCTCGAGTTCGAGGGTGAGCTCGAGTCCACGCTTGGTCTCTTCGCGCGTATCGGCGAGGACGGGGCGATGGATCGGAATCGCCCCCCAAGCTGCGAGTCGCGCGGCGAGCGAGTAGAGATTGGAGTTGCGGATTTGACCGGGTCGGATCGGCTCGTCGACGTCGACGAGTTCCGATCCCGTCGACTGAATCGCCACGCGGAGTTGACGTCCGACCGTGACCTCGGCGACCCCGAGCGAGCCGAGCAGACCGATCGCCGCGGGGTTGAGACGTGTGCCGCGTTTGAGAACCAACTCTTCGGGAGCGATAACCTCGCCGCGTCGCCGAATCCAGCGACCCGGCTCGAAGGGCCGATCGAGCGTGAGTTCGCTCTCCGAATATTCGACCGCTTCTTCCCAGGGACAGATCGTATCGGCGCCTGGGGGAAGTGGTGCACCCGTAAAAATCCGGAGCGCGGTGCCGCGTTCGAGCTTTGGCACTTCGGTCGCTCCGGCGGCCACGGTGCCGGCTACTCGAAACGTGCGCGGGGAGTCCGTCGATAACTCCTGAGTGTCGGCACTTGCCAGCGCAAATCCGTCCATCGACGAATTATCAAACGAGGGCAGGTATTCGGTCGCAACGACGTCGGTCGCAAGCGCTCTACGCCCAGCGTCGACGAGCGGAATGCGCTCGGGCTCGAGGGCTCGGTACCGGGAGACGAGTTGGTTTCGGACTTCCTCAAGGGGTCGCATCTCAGTGCGTCCCCCCCGCCTTGCAGTTTTCCTCAACCCATTGAAAGTAGGCTTTGAGTCCCTCTTGCACCGGGATCATCAGCAGCTCGGGGCAATCGTACGGGTGCAGTTCCCGGAATCGCTCCTCAAAGCCACCCAGCGTCTTGGGCGAGGTCTTGATCAAGAGCAGGGCTTCCTCTTCGCGTTGCCGCTTTCCTTCCCAGGGGAAGATCGATTGCACGCCGGCCACGATATTGACGCAGGCGGCGAGCTTCTCGGCGACGAGTCGGTCGGCGAGCTCGGCCGCTTGGTCCGATCCGACCGTGGTGACACAGAAGTAGATCACGTCGGCACTCCTTGCGCTGAGTCGCTCGAGCTTCTCCACAAAGTGGCAGCTGGCAGAAACCGGCAGCCACGAGGGGCTACGCGTCGCCCGAAAAACAGCGCTCGAGCCACGAGGGCGATATTTCGAGCCATTCGATTGGGCGAGACTGTTCGAAACCAAATCGTTACTATACCGCAATTCGTCCGGTGGGGAGAAGAGCGTCGAGGCCGCTCGCCTCGGAACGCTAGCGGCCTCTTCGAGGAGGCGAACGCCGCGACCACCGTGACCCGCGGAGGATGGTTCCTCTCGGCGCCACGAGTTCGCGCCGCCTGATGCCGGACTGATCCGTCGAGTAAGCGAAGGCCGAAGCGCTTGGGTTGTCTCAGGTTTCACTACAAAGGTAAGGTCCGAGTCAGTGACCCGATCTCAACCGATGGTTGGGTGGTCGGGCGCGGCGAAGAGGCCGACTTTGTCATTCGCAACGGCACCGTGTCCCGAGAGCACGCTCGGCTTTTTCGTCGCTCGGGGTCCGATTGGATCGTCGACCTCGGCTCGACCAACGGCACTGCGGTCAATGGTCAGCGCGTCGGGTCGGCTCCGCTCAAGCTCGAACCCGGGGATCGTATCCAGGTGGGTCACATGACCCTCTCCTACGAGTCGGGTTCGTCCTCGCTTGTCGATTCGTCGCCCTCCCTGAGTCGGTCGAGTATCTTTAGCGCCCCCACGGTCACCGAGAGCGCGAGTGTCCCGCCTTCGAGTTCGCTCGAAGAGTGGGATGAAGAAGCCTACGCCATGGTCGACGAGGTCTCGAGTCCGCCGACGCTACAGCTGCTCGGCGGCACCCGTTGGCGCGATCTCGCGCTGATCGGACGCGGGGGGATGGGCGAGGTCTTTCGCGCCTACGACGTCGACCTCGCCACCACGGTCGCGATCAAGAAGCTCCGCAGTCAGGCTCAAGAGTCTATCGTCAGCATGCTCGAAAAATTGCACGCTCGTGAAGCGTCGATCGCGAGCATGATCCGGCATCCCAATGTCGTCCAAGTCCTCGAAGATGGGGTCTACCAGGGCGACCCGTATATGATTCTCGAGTGGGTTCAGGGAAAGACATTGAGTTCGCTCTTGAGTCAGGATCGGCTCACCCGGGGGGCCGTGGTCGAAGTCTTGCGGCAAGTCTCCCTCGCGCTCAGGGCGGCCCACGACATGGGGGTCGTCCACGCCGATCTCAAACCGAGCAACGTCCTCGTCGTCGACGAGGAGACAAACCCCGACGAGCGATCCAATCTCGACATTCTCGAGGATCCCGACGAATCCAAGCTCGCGGCAGACGCTGGGGTCGTCACGGAACTGGGGAGCTCTCCCGACCCGGGGCTCTCCGAGGAGATCTCGCGTCGGCTCGGAGTTCCTTCGGTGCCGAGTTTTGATTCCGTACCTTTTGTGGGTCGAGAGAGCGAGCTCGCTCTTCTCGAAGGGTTTTCCGAGGAGCGGCGCCAAGCCGAAGAGCGTCTCTTTTGGATTCTGCTCTTCGGTGAACGCGGGGTGGGGAAGCGTCGCCTCGCGTTTGAGTTTGTCAGCAAGTTGCGACAGCGTGGCGATCCCTGCGACGTCGTCATCGAAGAAGATGGCCGGCCGCCGACGCGCGGCGCCTACGGTCTCTGGATCAGTATCTTGCCCCCTTCGCCGCCCGACGATAGCGACTGGCAGCGCGACTACTCGGAGTATCAGCAGCGCGGCTGTCTGCGCGAAATCTTCGTGAAGCCCTTCTTGCGCGGTCAGATGATCAAGCTTGTCGAGTCGATCGTCAAAGACTCGAGTAGTGCTCGTACCTTCGTCAAGGCGGTCGAATCCGAAACCGGGGGTAACGTCCGCAAACTTCTCGGAGCGCTCGAGACATCGTTTGAAGATGAATCGTGGAGCGTTGTCGCAACCGGCTACCGGCTCAATCAACGTCGATTCTTCCCCGAGGAGATCAAGCAGGCCCAGCTTCTCGAGCGACAGTTCGCCGAGGAGGAAAAGGGACTTCGCGATCTCTTGACGCGGCTCGCATCTCTGGGCCGGCAGCTCAACTTTGAGATCGTCTCAAATGTGTCGGGACTCCCCAAGGATTCGGTCTACTATCTCCTCGATTACGCGGTAAGCCACGGCTATCTCAAGCGGGAGCCGGGCAAGTTGCTCTCATTTAAGAACGAGCATTTTCGAACCAGCCTCCAAGACCAACTCAGTGAGTCGGAGATCACGCAGTTGACCAAGAAGGCGCTGCCGCAGTTTCAAGAGATCGCGAGTTCGAGCTGGGTGGGGCCCGCGATGTATTTCCAGATCGGACAACTCGAGCATCGACTCGGCCGGGTCGAGGCCGCGATGGTCTCCTTCTTTCGGGCGGCTCTCAGAGCGCGGCAAACTTACGAGTCGACCACCTTCGCGGCCGCCTGCGAAGAGCTCCGAGAACTCTACCGCGACCCCAAGGGTAAGAAAGGAGCGAAGGCGATTCGAGCGCTACTCGAGGATTCGCTCGGCGATATCGAAGTCACGCTCTCGTTCCTCAACCGACTCCGCCTTCTCCCGACCCGAGTTAAGGCGCGTCTCTCAGATTTCGGCATCGCGCGCAAACTCAGCGGTGAAGAGGGCGACGTCGACGACAGTCAACCTTGGGGCACCCCGCGCTATATGTCTCCGGAACAGATCCGCCGCGAACCCCTCACCCCCGCCAGTGATATCTACAGCCTCGGCATCGTGTTTCGTGAAGCGCTCGAAGGAGAGCACCCTCTCCACGCCCTCCGCGGACGCGCCGCCATGGTCGCGATCCTCGACGGAGCGGTCCAAAAGCCAAACCTCAAGAAGTATCCCCAAGCGCTCGTCGAAGTCATCCAGCGCATGCTCGACCCCGACCCCAAAAGTCGACCCTCAGCCAGCGAAGTCGCCGAAGCGGTCCAGCGCGCTCAGCTCTCCAATGAGCTGAGCGGCTCTTATGACTAGCAGCCCGTTGAAAAACTGGTTTCGATGCGGGAGGTCGAGAATTCGAGCCCAGTGCCTCGGGCGAACCGAAGGCGTATTGGCCATACGTCGAGGTTCGCCGGGGGCGCTGGGCGAAGGAAGCTCGGCCTCCCGCGCGGAATGAGTTTTTCAACGGGCTGCTAGGCCCG
>CAYZYD010000092.1:0-10179 GCA_964482505.1 uncultured Planctomycetia bacterium
GACGCTCTTTGAAGACGCGACCCACGCCGGTGATCGTACCGCCGGTACCGACACCGGCGCCGACGACATCGACACGACCTTCGGCGTCGTCCCAAATCTCCTCGGCGGTGGTTCGGAGATGCACGTCGGGGTTGGCGGGGTTTTCAAACTGCTGGAGGATGAAGCGGTGGGGATCTTGATCGGCGTAGGCTCGTGCGTGCTCAACCGCCCCGGGCATCCCCTCGGGACCTGGGGTCAAGAAGAGAAATGCGCCGAGGGCCCGCAGAAGTTTGCGACGCTCGAGACTCATCGTCTCGGGCATGAAGAGCACGAGCCGGTAACCGCGGGCCGCGGCGACAAACGCGAGAGCGATGCCCGTATTGCCGCTGGTCGGTTCGACGAGCGTCGTCTCGCCGGGTTCGATGAGCCCCTCCTCTTCGGCCCGGTTGACCATGCTGACCGCGATGCGATCCTTGACGCTCGAGAGCGGGTTACAAAACTCCGCTTTGCCAAGCACAAGACCACCGCCGTCGGGGGAAAAGCGGTTGAGGGCGATGAGCGGCGTGCGACCGACCGCCTCGGTGATGTCTTGATAGATACGTCCCATAGTGACTCCTTATGGTTGCTAAGTTTTGGGCGAGACGACGCTTTGCAGAGCGTCGCTCGGGTTATCTGTCGGGAAATCGAACTGAACTGGCTTCTCCTTGGACCCCGTCAAGAGGGTACGTCGGGTGGGAAGCCGTCCGATCCGGGTTAGTGTTTCGCCGAGAGGTTCCCCGTCTCGGCGACAACTCGCCCATTCGGCGAGAAGCGGGCGGATCGTCTCCCGGAGTTCAGAGAGAGAGACTTCGGCCGCGTAGAGGACTGCGAGTTGATCGCCGCGCAATCCGCCGCCGACATAGACGTCGTAACGATCGCTCGACCGACCGACGAGACCGAGGTCGGCGGAGTAGGGGCGAGCGCACCCGTTGGGACAACCGGTCATTCGCAGCGCGAGCGGTTCCGCTTGAAGCGCGAACTCGGCCAGTTCGGCTTCGACGAGCTTCGCAACTTCGGGGAGTACCCGTTCGGCTTCGGTGATCGCGAGCCCGCAGGTCGGTAGCGCCGGGCAGGCCACCGCGTGCCGCGAAAGTCCGCTGAGTTGCGAGGCGTCGGGTACGTGGTAGGCCGCGAGAATCTTCCGAACCGCTTCGGTCTCGGGTGCGGTGAGTTCGGTCAGGATAAGGTTCTGTTCAGGGCTGAGGATCACCGGACGGTCGAGGACTTGGACGAGGCGTCGGAGCGCGCTGCGCAACCGCACGGTTCCTCGATCCGTGACGCGTCCAGCGGGGATCTGCAGGCCGTAGTTGAACCGCTCCTTCTCGGCCGGGAACGGTCCGAGCGACGGTCGGTACTCGACGCGAAGATCGCGCGGCGGTTGCCAATCAAACGGTAAAGCGTGTTCTAGCTCGGATTGAAACGCTTCGATTCCAATTTCTTCGACGAGGTATTTGAGCCGCGCGTGTCTTCGGTCCTTGCGGTTCCCGAGTCGGCGGAAGATCGTCGCCACCGCCCGGACCGCTTCGACGATACCGGCACGCGGAATCCAGGCGAGCGGGGTGCCGAGGCGGGCAAACGTATCGGGTTTGCGATGCGTCATCCCGAGACCCCCGCCGACGAGCAGATTGGCGCCCTCGATGGTTTGCGAATCCTCGGAGAGGACCGCGACGAGACCGACGTCTTGGGTGTAGACGTCGACCGAGTTGTCGTCGGGTAGGGCGATTCCAACTTTGAACTTGCGGGGTAGGTAGTCGTCGCCGTAGAGCGGGTCGGGTTCGGGAGTCGCGCGTTCGCCGTCGAGCCAGATCTCGTGGTAGGCGTGAGTCCGCGGCAGCAGGGCGTCTGAGAGCTCTCGCGCGAGCGCTTGCAGGAGTCGGTGCGCGCCGTCGGGTCGGGGAATCGTCGCGGCCATGACGTTGCGACCGATGTCACCGCAGGCGGCTAGGGTCGTTATCAACTCGCGCTCGAGCGCTTGGAGAGTCGCCTTGAGATCGCCTTTGAGAAGTCCGTGTAACTTATCCGTGTGCCTAGTCGTCTGCCGCAGGCCTTGGGTTGCGTATCGGGCCGCGATGTCGTCGAGCGCGAGAAACTGCCGAGCCGTCAAAAGACCTCCCGCGATACGCGCTCGCGCCATAAACGTCGTTTCGCGACTACCCCCGAGGAGCTTAGCGATGCGACGTTCGTCGCGGTCTTGCTGTTGGTAGAGACCGTGGAACTTGAGGAGTTGCGCGTCCGAGCCCGAAAACTCATCCGAGTCTGTTTCCAATTCGGCTCGGAGCCCGCCCCGGAGCTGTCGACTCTCGAGCTTGATCTCTTCGACGCTCTTCTTGGAGTTACCGGCCATGGCTCGCCTCCTCGTTGACAACCCGGAGCGGTTGGGACGGGGTGGGAAAGTGACGACCGACCGAACGCGCGACTTCGCCGACCACGATCGTCGCGGGCGACTCGAGGTGCAGGCGACCGACCAGTTCGGTTAGGTGGCAAAGTTCACTGCTGACCGCGCGAGCTGCTGGCAGCGTACTGCGTTCGATCACTCGAACGGGGGTTCCGGGAGCCCAACCCGCTCGAAGGAGCTGTGGCACCAACCGACCGATCGATCGAACCGCCATCAATAGGACGAGCGTGCCGGCGGAATCGGGAGTAGGGACCGGCGGGGGGTCGCTCTCGCCCGCGTGATGGCCCGTAAGGATCGTGACGCGATCGGCGATGCCGCGGCGCGTCAGCGGAATCTCGAGCTCGGCGGCCGCCGCCACGGCACTCGTCACTCCGGGGATCACTCGACACGGAATCCCGGCGCGGCGGCACGCGTCGAGCTCCTCGCCGCTGCGGCCAAAGATCGAAGGGTCGCCGCCTTTGAGCCGCACCACTCGCCGACCCTCTCGCGCCTTTTGGATGAGAAGGTTTTCGATATCGCACTGTTGAAAGGGTGCGCGGCCCGGAGCCTTGCCGACATTGATCAGCGTCGCCGTTCGTTTTGCTTCTCTGAGGAGCGCGCGACCGACGAGCCGATCGTAGACGACGACTTCGGCTTGGCGGAGGTGAGCGAGCGCTTTGAGAGTGATGAGTTCGGGATCGCCGGGACCCGAGCCGACGAGCGTGACCGACCCGACCGTTCTGAGGCGCGTCATGCGAGCGCTCCTCGGGTCTCGAGAATTCGTTCGGCGTAGGATTTGGCCAGCGCGCGATCGCCGCTCGCGAGAACTTCCCAGATGCCTGAGTCGACGAGTTCGTACCAGACGCGTTTGCGGGCGCTAAAGGTTGAATGCCGCGCCATGACGGCGGGTCGTAGTTCGCGCGCGAGTTCGAGGAAATCGCTGACTTCGACCGGGAGTTCGTTCTCAAACCGCTCGCGAAGCCGGACTGCGAGCGCGGGGGCGATGCCTGAAGTCGAGATCGCGATCTGAAGCGCGCCGCGTTCGACCACCGACCCGAGGTAGAAGCTACACCACGCCTTTTCGTCCATGACATTGGCGAAGACCGACTGCGCTTCCGCCAGTTGCCAGAGGTGCTCGAGCTCGGGCGCGTAGCGCTCGGCCATCACGAGATAGACGCCGCGGAGGTCGCGCTTTCGAATGCGGCGCGATCTGAACTCATGCCTCTCCTTGCGAATCCACTCCCGGAGCTCAGGGCTCGGTTCGGACGAGACAACCCGCAAGATCGCACCGGCCCGCGCGAGTCGCTCACCGGTCCGAACCGTTTCAAAGCCGTTGCCGTAGACGAGAGCGCGACGATTCTCGAGTCTGAGGAAGGCGGAAAAGAGTGGCGGCTCGATTTGAGCTCGAGTTGGGTTAGCGGTTAACAAGTGAGACCTCCTCGAGCAAAAAGCCACGCGCTTCGAGCCACGCGATGATCCGGTCGACGTTGGCTTCGACTTCGTGGTCGGTCGTCTCGAGAGTCAACTCGGCTTCGAGCGGCGCCTCGTAGGGATCACTGATCCCCGTGAACTGTTCGATCTCACCCCGGCGCGCCTTGGCGTAGAGGCCCTTCTTGTCGCGCGATTCACAAACTTCGAGCGGGGTATCGATAAAGACTTCGATAAAGCGGTCCGCTCCGAAGAAGCTTCGCACCGCGTCTCGACTTTCGCGGTACGGGCTCACCGCGGCGCAGATCGCGATCCCACCGTGGAGGACGACTTCGCTGGCGACGTAGCCGATCCGCCGGACGTTTAAGTCACGATCCTGTTTGGAAAAGCCGAGGCCGCGCGACAGGTTTTGGCGCACCACGTCACCATCGAGAAGCGACACGCGGCGTCCGCGTTCCGTGAGTCTGAGCGCGAGCGCTTCCGCGGTGGTCGACTTGCCCGCCCCTGAGAGTCCCGTGAACCAGATGCAGACCCCAGATTGATGCGACGGCGGCTCTGAATCTTGCAGGATCTTCGCCACTTCGGGTCGCGTAAACCACTCGGGCAGCGTTCGCCCTCGAGCTAAGTACTCTTCGCGCACTTCGGTTCCCGAGATCGACCAGCGTTCTTCACCGTCGGGGATCTCGCTCGCTTCGAAGTAGCCGCGTCGACTTGGGACGTAGTGAAGCGACTCGAAGTTGATGGGTGTGACTCCCGTCTCGGCTGCGTGCGCTTGCACGAGTTCTTGAGCGTCGTAGGGTCCCCAGTAGGGTTCACCCTTGGAATCGATCCCGGGGCTCGCGTGATCTCTTCCGACGATCAAGTGATTAGCGCCGTAGTTTCGCCGAATGATCGCGTGCCAGAGTGCTTCCTTCGGACCGGCGAACCGCATCGCGAGGGGCAGGAGAGAGAGCAGGATCTCTTCGGGTTCAAAATAGTGATCGACCAGAGCCCTGTAAGTTCGGACGCGAGTCAGAGCGTCGATATCTCCCGGCTTGGTTAACCCGCTGACCGGGTGCAAGAGAAGGGTGCCGTCGACGGCACGCGCGGCGCGCCTGAGCAATTCTTCATGCGCGCGGTGAAGCGGATTCCGGGTCTGAAAGGCGATGACATTTGGACGTCCCCGTCGACTTAGCTCGCCTCGCGTCTCCGCCGGGGTTCGGGTCAAGATCGAGAAGGGGAGACGAGGTTGTTTGAGCAGTCGAAACTCGCCCGTGATCCGGGTGCGGGGCCAGGTCTTGAGCTCGGCGACGAGGGGATGGCGGGCATCGCGAGTCCCGAGAAAGGCCTCCGCTTCAAGGGCCGGGTCGGCTTCAAAGATTTCGGTGAGAGTGACGATGCCGATGACATCGTGGTGAGGGGTTCTGAGCGCGATGTCTCGGTAGAGCGAAGTTTTGGATTCAAGCTGCACGGGGAGGGTCAACGGCACGGGAAAGAGCGTACCGTTTGCGAGTCGCATCGACTCGAGCACGGCGGCGTAATCTTCTCGACCCATGAAGCGATCGAGGGGCGAGAACGCGCCGACGGCTAACAAGGTCAAGTCGAGCACCGAGCGGTCGGACAGCGTGACCGACGGTAGTGTCTTTGCGTACTCAAGCGTGACCTTGCGTTCAGACGCGGGGACAAAGCGGTCGACGAGTTGACCGCCGTAGGGAGTGAGTAGTGGGCCCCCGTGGTTGAGGGCTGGCGTTTCGGTTGGCATGGTTGCACCCATTCTCGAACAGAGTTGAGGTTGACTCAGATCCGGATCAATGAAGGCCACATTCGCGCTGACCTTCGTCCTCCCACCACCAGCGTCCGGATCGTGAATCACCGTCTGGCTGGGGTGGGCGGGTACACGGTGCACAACCGATACTCGTGAAGCCCTGGTTGTAGAGAGGATGGTAGGGGAGCTGGCGTTCCCGTACGTAACGCCACGCTCGTTCCCAAGTCCACGCGGCGAGAGGTTGGATCTTGAGAACGCCGGGGCGTTGGGGATCGGGTTCGACCACGGGCACCGGCTTCCCTGTGCGATCGGCGCGCCGCCCAGTGATCCAAGCGGCCGACCTGCTGAGAGCGCGGTGAAGGGGCTCAACTTTGCGCAGTCGGCAACACTCGCGACGAAGTTCCGCCGAGCGGAAGAACGCATTGGGACCTTCGCGGGTTACGAATTCGTCGAGCTCTTTCGACCCAGCACTGACGACTTCAATCGCGACCGAAGTTCGTTCCCTGAGTCGCGTCAGATACTGGTACGTTTCGGTCGGGAGTCGGCCGGTGTCGATTGTGAGGCAGCGGAGCGGCAACCCGAGTTCTGCAACTCGATCCAGCAAGATCACGCCAGTCACCTGAAGCGAAGTCACGAGCGTGAGCGCTTCGCCCCAGCGCTCAAAACTCCGCCCTAAGATGGTGTCGGTAGCTTGGCCGAGTTGCTCGCGGAGTTCGTCGAGGTCGGAAGCGGTTCCGCCCGGATCGCGTTCAAGCGAATCGATGCAGGCATTTTGAGGGTGTCGGTTATTCTTGGTCAGATTCCAAAGAAAAAACCGCGGGGGTCGAAGACCGTCCGCGGTTCAAAAAAAAACCGCCGGACGCGTGTTTGCGCGTCCGGCGGTTGGGTACTTCGTTTTGTGGGGCTTTAACTCACCACGTACTCACCGGGCGCTGATTGCTGACAGCAGCAACAGCAACAGGAGCTCGTTTGATTTGCGCGGTGAACCAACACGTGGGTCTCTTTCGTTGAAGATTGGGAGTCTTTGCCCTGATGGTCGCGAACAATACTCTGTCGAACTCCTAAGTCAAGAGTCGCTTGGCTCGGGCTCTGAGAGTTTACTGTCTCTTCACTGACCCAATCGCCCTAAGTAATCAGGCTGCCTACAGATCGAAGTTCACGCGCCCATTCGGTTCGCTCGCGAAACTCCAGATCGTCGGGGTCGGCTCTCGATCATTCGAGCCGACTGAAGCACACCGTTCAGGGGCAACCCGAGAACTTGCAAAAGAGATCGTCGGAGGTGGGGTCGGCGGCGCAGATGTGGGGATCGGGGATGGGAAGACTGCCCGGGACAAAGAGGGCTTGCAGGATCGTAATCGAATCGGCGATCGAAAAGTCACCGTCGTCGTTGGCGTCGGCGGATTTGTCGCAAGCGGGTGCGGATGAACCGGGGACAAAGAGTGATCGCAACCCGAGGATCGCGTCGGCTATGTTGACTTCGCCGTCGGAATTAAAGTCACCTCGGATGAAGGGGGTCGAGTCGGCGAGTACCAAACAGGGGCCGATTGTCAGCGGAATGAGCTGTCCCGAGCTATTAAAGAGCCCCGCATTGGCAAGGCAGATCTCGAGTCCATCACACTCTGGGGGACACTCGAGGACGAGTTCGGTCAGGACGTGAACTCCATTGGGGATCTGCTGCCCTTGATTAAAGCCGGTGACCGCAGTGCCGTTTCCAAAGGTCGCCGGTAGCACGAGGAAGTTCTTCTCTTCAGAGATGCCACCCGACGCTGATGCCACCTGCACGTCGGCGATCGTAAATTGCCAATTCGCGATCGGACCGAGCGTAATATCAATCTCGATTTGGAGTGCGTTGGTCGACGGGTTGTAGAGTCCAAACGCGATCTGATCCGCGCTGCAGAGGCTCGGGAGGCAGAGCTTTAGCAGGCAAATGGTCAGGAGGCAGCGAGTCAGGGGGTCGCGGGTCAAAAGATGGCGGGTGAGGAGGCGGCGAGTCAATTGCCCTGCGATTCTCAAACCGTTCATGTGGGATGTCTTTCGAAACCGAGCGGGGCGAAGCGTTTTCTCTTTACCCCGCTCGTAAATTAAGTCCACGGTGCCGGTGCGATCATCGAGTGATCGATTCACACCGCGGCCGCAGTCGACCCCTTAAGGGCAATTGGGCACGAGTAAGCAATCGAGGCTGTCGGGAGTGGGGTCGGCACCGCACGTGTTGGGAGGCGGAATGTCCGAGGAACCCGGTACAAAAAGAAATTGCAAGGTCGTTACGGCGTCCGCGATGTTGACCGTACCGTCATCGTTTGCGTCGGCAGCCTTCCGGCAATTGGGTGCAGCGGTGCCCGGGACAAAGAGCGATTGGAGGAGGAACACGGGGTCTGCGATGTTGACGACCGCGTCGCCGTTGACCTCCCCGCGAACAAAGCTGGGGATCGAGACTCGGTGAAAGCCGAGGTCGATAATGCCGGTATCCGGTATCAGATCGGTGCGCGTCGTTCCCGCGACTTGAGTGATGGTGGGATCTCCTGCATCGACCGCGGGACTCGTGAAGAGTTGACCCGCATCTACCTCGGCGAGGAAGTAGTCGCCCGCGGGCCCGGTGACGAAGAGCGGGTCTTCGTCGAGGTTACCCGTTCCCGGGAAACCGCCTTCAACGAGCGTGTAATCGACGACCACTTGACCGAGATCCGCGATGTGAGGGTTGAGATCTGACGTGTTACCCCAAACGATCGAATTCGAAACGGTTGTCATCATCGAGAAGTTATAGATTCCAGCTCCCGAGCCCTCGATGCCGGGCACGCTCAAGGCCTCGTTTTCCGCGATCGTGTTTTGGATTAGCTCGACGGTAGCGTCGTCACCGATCCAAAGCCCACCGCCGAATCCCGGAAACAGGCCGAACTGTGTCGCAATTCCCGCCGCGACATTGCGCGCGATGAGATTGTTTCTGATCAACCCGCTCGAGCCGGGCTGAATCAAAATGCCGCCTCCCGAGACGGCGATATTGTCGACGATTTCGTTGTCTTCTATCACGGGATCACCGAGCGAAACAAGAATGGCCCCCGCTTGGTTTGCGGCGGCATTGTTCGCGATGATATTGCGTCGAATCGTCGGGTTACCTTCGAGAGTTGCGATGCCACCCCCCGAGCCGCACGGGAAGGAAAGGACGAGCGGGCAGGCCACGTCATTGTTTCGAATGAGGTTATCTTCGATCACCGCGTCGGATTGGAGCAGATGGATACCACCACCCGTCGCCGAACCCGTATTGTCCTCGATGATGTTGTCTGAGATGATCGGTGACGATTCGATCACGCGGAAGCCGCTGCCTCCGTCCCCACCGGGGAAGTCGATCGTCCCTCCCGTGATTCGAAAGCCCTGAAAGAGCGTTCCGTTCGCTCCCGGTCCCGTGATCAGTACGACGGTCCCCTGCGCGAGGGGAGAGATTGTCGTGAGATCGGGGCCCTCGAGGCTGACGACCTCGATCGACTTATTGTCGATCACGATGCTTTCGACGTAATCGCCCGCCCGAACTTCGACGCGATCTCCGTCGTTCGACGCGTCAACTGCAGCTTGAATCGTCGAGAAGTCGTCGGGCACTACCCGAGTTTCTGAATGTCCCCACGTCGAGAGAGAGAGCCACAATACCGCCCATAGGATCGCCAGGAAGGCGACCCTCTTCCATTCGAAAAACATCCGCTTCCACTTCCACCCGCCCCCGGTTTTTCTGGGTGGCAACCAGAGTTTGGGTTCTCCCGAACTCCGCGCGACCCAGTCCGTTGCACCGAGACCGTTTCCGATTGAGGGATAGCCGACATTGTGGTTCTTCGAGGACTGATAACAAGCAAAATGGTGAGGATTCCGCTTTCTGGAACTCTCTCGGTCCCGGTCCAACCACAATTCTTTTCCCGGCAACAATCTAAAGTTGTTAGCACGTTTGCTTAGGCGGGTTTGCTTTAGTACTCCGGGCGCTCTCGTGGCCTCAAGCGCCGACCTCGTCAGATCGGCTCGGGTCAGCTCAAAACTTGGTGCAGCCCAAAGTCTGCTTTCTCTCAAGACTGTTCAATTCAGAGCCCAGTGATTCCCCGTGTTCTCCATTCCCCATCAAAACTATAGCGCCGAGAAGCAGCGCTTCTTCACGAGCTATAATCGAGATCCTTCTCGGAGGATTCCCTTTGCCTTGGACCCGATCTTGGATACGGGTTCGCAGTACTCACTCATCGAACCCTATTCGATGTTCCAACTCGCGTTCGGTGAGTCGGGTCATCCGAAACTCTGGGGCGACTACCTCGATGCGCTCGAACAACTCTGGTACCGGGGTGAAGAGGCCACACCGCTGGTTATGGAGCCCTTTTCCGTGGTGCGCATCAACCCGATCGGCTCCGAGGCCTTCTTCGGACTTCGGCTCGACGAAGTGACACTGTTTGTGCGTCGATACCACCGCAAGAAAATGGCGGCACTCTCCCCCGTTTCGATCTGCACCTATTGGCGTTGTAAAGAGTCGATCGTCGGGGCCGACGCGCTCGCTCGAACCCTACTGACGGGGAAACGGCTCAAGATTCCTAAGCGTCGCTAGTGTCCTGTTCGGAAAGTTCGAGTGAGAACTCGGCGAGCCATTCGGCCTTCC
>CAYZYD010000093.1:0-10175 GCA_964482505.1 uncultured Planctomycetia bacterium
CAAGACTTCTCGCGACGCGCCCAATAATGCGGGCTGGTGCCGGCTAACGGAACCGCTTGTGGATCTCGTCGATCAGGATGTACATGGTTTCGACGCCCTCGTCGGGCCAGGTTGCGTCGACGGTCGTGAGCCGGCGGGCCAGTTCGAGCAGCCGACCTGAGAATTGCGCGGCGGTTTCGAGTTCACTCAAGGCAAGTCTTCGGGCTCGGAGATCTTTCATCGACCTTGCCCCCAAAGTACCCCAGTTGGCCGATTCTTCGACTACCCGTTCAAGCCGCGCAAGGGCCCGCTTGAGATCCTTCGCGCCCTCTGCTCTTAAGATCTCGACCGTTTGACTCAGGCTTCGCACGAGCTGATCGCGGAGTCGACGCTCTTCACCGACGAGCCAGATCACGTCGGATTCTCGGTCGCGCAAGCCCGAGGTGTTCGGTCCCTTGGGGGGGACCTCGGCTCTATCACTCTTTGGTCGCGAGTGGCGGCTGTTCGCGAAGCGTTTCGAACCGAGCGCGACGTTCGTCCAGTAAGAAGCGATCCAATGAAGTAAGAGGGCTACGAGGCTCCCGCCCGCAATCAGGAAGGGGACAGGGTACTGCTCGACAAACTCCATCGATTCCTCGATCTTGGCGAGACCCTGGTTCCAGATCGACATGGTCTCATCCCCTTTCTTCGGCTCGACGATCGTTCGACGGGTCGCTTTCTGGTTTACGCTCATTAGCTGGCGAGACGAGGCTCGGGCATCGGCATCGGTACGCACTCGGTTCGGTTTGAGCCCGGAAGACTGGGTACCCGAAGGTTGGGTATCGGTCGCTTCGGCGTTCGGGTCTCGCTCGGAGCCGCTCGGATTTGATCCCGCTTCGGATCGAGGGTCGCGCTTTACCGGTTGTGACGGTTCGTTGGCGGATGTTTGAGCTTCACGAGCCGACTCTTCGCTCGTCACGACGACATCTTCCGCTTCCAGGGCCGCGTGCGTCTCGACGATCGCTCGCAGTTGATTCCGGTCCCGCGGCGAGAGTTGAGCTCGTAGTTGATTTAAGACCGATCGAGCGAGCTTCGCATCGGCGCTGAAATCGGCCCAAGCGGTTTGGGGAACGTAGACGATACTCGTGAGCCCGGTCCAGGGAATCGTCATCTGAGTTAAGTCGATGAGCTCGGCGGTAACGCGCAGCTTGAGAAGACCATTTCGGTTGAGATCCTGCGCGAATACGTTGACGCGGAAGAGCGTCGAGACATCGCGAAAGGCTTTGCCGAGCCGCTTGATCTCTGCGTAGAGCGATTCCTCAAACTCACCCTTCTTGAAGTGAAGATCGATGAGGACCGACCGAAGCTCTCGGCTCACCGCGCGTTCGAGACCGTAGCGCTTTCGTATCTCGTTGGAGAAGCGCGCGAGTAGCCGCTCGCCGATTTCATTCATCACGGGATGGTCCCCGTGCAAGACTTCGACCGCGGTCGTCGAGGTCGGAAACTCAGCTCCGTACACCTCTTCGAGTGACGCGAGAAGTTGCTGCGTCAAAGTCGCGACAGGCCCGACCGAGGCGGCCTGAGGGATTGAGTCGGGTGATTGAGCCGGGCGTTCAGTCGCGAGCTCTTGAGCCTCTTGGCCGAGCAGCGCGCTCGCGGTGATGAGAACTCCCAAGCAGAGTCGCGTGAGCAGCGGTTTCCAATTCGTCGAGCTATTCATCACCGAGATCCCACTTTCGCTACTTGTATCGCCTCGAGGAGGGTTGCGGTGCGGCTCTCGATCCAAACAGGACTAAAGAGCTGCTCCCAGCCATAATCAGAAGCTGTGATGACCGGCGTCAGTGGCCAATCGAACGTATTCACGACAACTCGTCGGCGGAGGTCGAAGAGTTCGAGCGAGACGCGACCGAGATAGGCGGTCCACTCGTCCCCTTCGGAAGCGGTCCGAGTCGCGATCGATAACCGGAGTTCGAGGTCGGCGTCTCCAGGGCCACGCTTCACGAGATAACCGGCGCCTGCGAGTGCGTCTGAAAACGCACGCACGAGCCGAGACTTTGGCGCTTCGGCTTGTTCGGGATCTTCCACAACCCAGCGAACCGTCGGTCGCGTCGCTTCGATCACGACCGCCTTATCGAAGGTGACCTCGACGAGGGCCGCGTACCAATCTCGTCCGCGCTCCTCGCGGAGGACGCGAAACTGGATACCCGGTCGACCGTCGAGTTTGTCGGCCGCGAGCCGGAGTCGTTGGGTCGATTGATCGGGGCAGGCTCGACCGAGAAAGGCGTGGACCGCGACGTGAAAGGCGTCGTCGAGGGCGAGCTCTCGGGCGCGAGCATTCGCTCGAAAAGTCCCGACTCGAACCGTAGCGAGCCGAAGCCCCCAGTCGGGCCAAGCGACGCGCCCGACCCAATCGGGGAATTCGCGAACTCGGGGCAAGCCAAGCTTCTGCTCGAGTCGATCGACACGACTCGGATCCGCCCCGAGCAGCTTGGCCTGCATCAGATGGGCAAACGCTAGGGTGTAATTCTGTTGGGCTGCCGCCGCCTCGGCGGCGAGGAGATACGCGGGGGCGTCGCGGCCCCTCACTTCGAGCTCGGCTTCGGCGAGCGTGCGGGCTCGCTCGTTCTCACCATTTTGGAGTGCCGCTTCGGCGCGCTCGAGCCGGGGCCCCGCGCACGAAACCAGCGTGCCGAGCCCGAGGAAGAGGATGAGTTGTTTGATCGGCATTTTCTCTGACCTCCGCTGAGGAGGCGCAGGCGGGACAGTCCGAGCCCTGCGCTCCTCGGCGAAGTCGTTAGCAAGCCGAAGTCCGCGCGGATGGTTGTGACGCCGAGGTCACAAACCGAGCCGAGCTCCGGCTACCGCAAGCGTCGACGGATCGGTTGTGACGCCATTGTGCCGGCAGTCGAGCTTGAGGAGGGTCTTTAGACTTGGCGCAGTCGTCGCGGCAAGACGACTTCGGCGATAAATCGCTCCCCGGATCGCTCCGCCGAAAAGCGACCGAGGTGCCCTGCTTCGATAATGTCGCGGACGAGCGGAAGCCCTTCGCTTGTAGAAGGACGCGCGAGGGTCGGATCTTCGCGGATTGGCTGAACGATACGCACCTGCACTTCGGCCGCGCCCCCGCTCTTAGGGTCGACGACGATGAGGATCTCAGCCCCCTTTTCGCCATACTTGACCGCGTTTCGCAAGAGTTCGACGAAGGCCTTGAGGAGGTCGGTCGGATCGACGAAGAGCGCAATCTCAGCCACGGGTCGCAAGAGTTCGAGGCGCAGACTCATCGCCTTCTCCTCGGCGAGCTCTCGATTGAGCTCAACGGCTTCCTGCAGAATAGCGAGCACGTCGCGGCGCTGGGCGTCGATCTCTTCGCGGTAAGACTCGAGTGCGCCGAGCAACTGACTGCTCGCCTCGCGAATCCGACCGACCCCTTCGCGGGTCAATTCATACGCTTCGTCGCGTTTGAGCTCGCTGGTCGCATGTTCGAGTGCAGCGAAGGCCGCGGTGACTCGCGAGGTCGCGGCTTCGAAGAGAGTCCTGATCGCGACTCCGTCGAGATCTTCCGAGGAAAACTGCTCGACCTCGACCGCTGCTTCTGCGATGCCTTTGAGCGATTGCGAAAGCCGCTCGGTAACCTCGGGGCTCGGCTGCTTCTGATAGCGACTCGCGAGCAGCGTGATGCGATGGATCAGACACTCAGCGAGACCGTGTCGGAGATGCGAGAGCAACCGATGAGCGACGAGGAGTCGCCTCGGCGAAAAGCTCGGCTCGCTCGATGGTTCGAAGGGACGAGAGCTCGTCGCTTCGGACAGGATCTGGGTGCGAGTGCTTTGGTAATCTTCGAGCCAGCGCTGCCGGCGCGGTCCGAAGAGATCGGGAGTCGGTAGCGGTGAAGCCAATTCGGCTTCGCCCGAAGCAGCCGCTCTCGGAACTGCCCCGAGCATATGCACCGAGGCGACGCTGCCTTCGTCGGCATCACTCCGGCGGGCCTCGCGAACGAGCGCCGGCACTGGGTTTTTGGTTTCGTCGGGAGTCGCTCTTCTCAGGGTCGCCGCGAGCTCACCCTCGGGAGTGCGCCATTCGATCGCCGCATTGTGATAGAGCGAAAGCGAAATCGGGGCGGTGACGATCTCGCGCCCGACGAAGGGTTGCCAGGATCCCTCGGCCAATTCGAAGATCACGTCGTCGCGACCGCGGCTCGCTTCGGTGCGATCACCCGACCCGTATGCTTCGTCGGGAAGGTCGTCCGAAGCGGCGGCTTCGACGAGGCGAAACTGAACGCCTTCGAGACTATCGATTGTGAGGTCGCAGGGCTGGGCGCCGTTCGCGCCTCCGATCGAAAGCCAGCGCCGGAAGATGACATAGCGCTGATCGGGGCCGTTGTTGAGCCGATCGATCTGAACCCCGCGCAGCCCGTCCCGATCTCCAACTCGGGTCAACTTGAGATCGAAGGGGAGGCTTGGCTCGAGTCGCAGCTCGCTCGTCGCCAACTCGGAATCGCACACGCGGATCGACCCCGAGAGCTGGTCTTCATGGGCTGATCTCGAGATCGCAACCGGCACCTCGGCGACAAAGTCGACACTACCGGCGTTGAGCTCGATTCGACCGATGTTGCGACTCAACCGACCCGAGAGAGTACCCGCGGCGATCCAATCGCCGTCGGGATCGAACCAGCGCAGCGCGATGGTTCCGGGCGGGTCGAGTTCCGGATCGTAGCGGCGCCCGAGCTGCACGCACCCCGCGCAGTAGAGATAATGACGGCGCACGGCGGCGGACCGAGCCACTTCGAAGAGCCAGATCCGAGTCGGTCGCGCTTCGAGATCGCTCAAGCCCCGCCCCTTCGCCGAATCGCACGCACTTGAATATTGTGGTTGCGGAGCCAATTGCGCCAATTGTCGTAGTTGAATCCGAGGGCCGAGGCCGCCTGCCGGCCGTTGTACTTCGAAAGCGCGACGCGGACGAAGACGCGAACAAAGTCCTCTCCGCGCGTGCGCTGCAACTCCGCGAGGCTCTTGTCGCGATCCTCGTCTTTGTAGCAAGCCGTGAGATACTCGCGCGCCTCTTCCTCGAGTCGATCCTCGGGAGTCGGTTGGGTCCGCTGCGGTTCGCCCGGGGGGGAGAGCGAAGATTCGAGGTCGAGCCGTAAATCGCTGGCTCGGATCTCTTCGCCCGAGCCGTCGATCAGCGCCTGGCGAAGTCGCTGAAAGAGCTCGCGTACATTACCCGGCCAGGGGTAGGTCAGAAGCGCTTCGCAAGCTTCGCGCGAGAGTCGTCGCGCGGGCTTTTCGTGGGCGAGAAAGTTCTCGGCGATTTCGATGACGTCGCTGGTTCGATCCGCGAGCGGCGGAACTTCGAGCCGGTAGCCCGCGATCCGGTAGAAGAGGTCTTCGCGAAACTCGCCCGCTTCCACGAGAGCGCGGAGATCCTTATGGCTCGCTCCGATGAACCGTACGTCAATCTTGTGTGGGGCCCCCAAAGCACCGACGGGGCTCACCTCGTGGTTTTCGAGAGCGCGCAGCAGCATCCCTTGGGCGGGCGGGTCGAGGTCGGCGATCTCATCGAGAAAGAGCGTTCCACCGTCGGCCTCGCGAATGGCCCCGGGACGATCCTCGTTCGCCCCCGTGAAAGCGTTCTTCACGTGTCCGAAGAGTTCACTGCGCAATAAGTCGCCCTGCAGCACGTTACAGTTGACGGTGATGTAAGGCTTCCCATGGCGACCCGAGAGATTGTGGATCGCGCGCGCCACGAGTTCCTTGCCCGACCCAGTTGGCCCGTGGATGAGGACGGGGCAATCGTGAGGGCCGACCCGAGCGATCCGCTGGAAGAGTTCGCGCATCGCGAAGGAAGAGCCGATCATGCCGTGGAAGGGTTCCGCCGAGGTTCCGACGATGGCGTCGCCGACCGGCCCCGCGGCCTGCAGCTCTGACTGCTCGCGAAGCCGCCGCGTCTCTCGCGCCTTTTCGATCGCCTGCTCGAGCAGCGCTTCGATCTCTTCGGGAGCGGACGTCTTGGGGGCGTGCCAGAAGGCCCCGCCCTTGATCGCCGTGATCACGATGTCGAGTTCAGTCGACTGCGAGTACATCACTACGGGCAGATCCTCGAACCGCTGCTTGAGTTCGCCGAGGACCGCGAGCCCCTCGGTCTCCGCGTTCGAGGAATATTCGGGCGGCATGGTGACGTCGAGGAGCAGGGCGACCGGCCGATCGAGCTCGTCCCAATTCTCGTCGAGCCACTCGATCGCGGGCTTCCCCGATTCGAAGGGTTGGAACTCGAAGGCGGGGATCGCCAGGCCGAGGTCGACCACCAGCTCGGGGGCTTGATCGTCGATCATGAGAACCAGCGGTTGGGTCAACGAACGGTCCCTTCTCTGGAACGGCCCCTTCTCTGGGGAAGAGCAAAGTTGAGATCGCTGGGTTCTCCTCGAATTGGATCCGAGGGGCGCCGAGCGCTGCGACGGGATTGTGACTCCCTCATTGTGACATTGTGATACCCAAAGAAAAACACTGGAACCGACCTCGCCGAGGTCGACTCCAGTGTTTTAGCCCGGATTGTTCATGAGCCCGGGTTTCCGGAGAGATCCGAAGGGGCTTACGGCGCATATCCTCCACTGGTGGGCTCCGGAACCCGGACCGAGATCGTATCCTCGTCGAGCTTCCAGAAGCCTGGGGCGGCGATTCCGACAAACGGAACCAGAAAGAAAACCCCGCCGATGATATCGAGGATACCGAACTCAGAGAGCCGCTTATTGACCTTCCGGGTGACGATCTGACCGTCGGAAGCCTCGACGCGGACAACGTGATTCTTGTTGACCGCGACCTCGTGGGATATCGACTGTTTTCCTATATACTGCCCGTCTACCCGGATTTGCGCTTCAGGATCGTTCTCGACGTTGACCGTCAAGATCTGCTTGGCGGGGCCAGCAAACGAGCAGCCCGTGGCCACTATGAACAGGCTCGCCACAGCCATCATAAGGGCAGAACTTCGCAGGATACTGACTTCACGAAATGCTCGCGTGAGCATCTGAACCTCCATTGCCACTCGCAGCCTGCGTCAGACTGCTCGGTGTATGCTGATTTGAGAACCGGAGCCCCAGGACTGACTCTTGGTTGCTCCACGACTGGATCGTGGATTCCTTCATGACGGCTCCGAGCTCTTGGGACTATCTCGTGAGTCAACTCGAGCTGCTCGGTGCGTCCCGGCGCCAACTTATAGCGGGTCCATCAAAAATCAAGCCAAGCGGCTTCGAGAAGACTGGCAATGCGATTGCTCAGAGCTTAATAACGAACTTTGTGACGTGATCCAATTGGACGACAGACTCATGATGGGTTCAGGAGAATAGAGATGTCCACAATTCAAAAGACACTGTTCGGAGTCGGCGTACTCCTGGTAGCAGTGGGCGTGATCTTGGCCGCGAGCGCGGCGCTGGGTCCCGCCGAAGACCCTTATAAAACCCAAGGCAAACTCGACTGGGATCTCTACCACAAGCCGACCGTGATGACCGTCGGTTACAAAGCCTACGGTAATCCCAAGGCGGATAATGGCCGCTACTGGCTCGCGAAGCTCGTCCTCTCAAACGACGGGGGCGGATCGATCCGCGATATCGCTGTGAGCTTTCGCATCCCGAATTACGTCGAGTGGACGACCCCCGACAATTTCGAGGAGGTGCTTCCGGGGCAGACCGTCGTCCTACCCTTCTATCCGAAACTCCCGAAGAAGGTGACGACGATCCGGTCCGAGTCGCCCGCCTCGCTCGAGTGCAAGATCACCTACAAGGAGTACGACGATCGCGGCACGCTCAACACGAAGACCAAGACTCAGAAGTACGATTTCAAGTTTCGCGGCGTCACCGAGATCGAGTACACGAGCCTGCCTCCGAATGAGATCCTCAATTGGTATGACATCTACGATAACGTCGACATCTTGGCCGCCTACGTCACCGACGAAGACCCCGTGGTCAAGAAGTACCTCGCCAAGATCACCGAAGCGACGGGTACGGTGCCTCCGATTAGCAGTGGCCAACAGGTCGAATTGCTGCTGAGCAAAATCTGGGCATTCGAGAACGCGACGGGCATGAAGTATCTCGCGGCCAAGGGATTTCCCGACGAGGTGGGTGATTCGGAAACCTATATCCAGAGCGTCCGGTTACCCCGAGAAGTGATCTCGGGGAATGCAGGTCTCTGTATCGATCTCACTCTGCTCATGTGCTCGCTCTGTTCCGCGGCGGGAGCGAAACCTCAGATCGTGCTGATGAAGGGACACGCGTTCGCGCTGATCGTCGCCGGTAATGGCGAATGGCGAGCGATCGAGACCACCGCTCTCGGCCAGATGAATATCGGCGATGCGATGAAGTACGCTCAGGAGACCCTCACCAAGCTGTTCAACGGACAAGCGGGTCCCTATCGCTTGATCGACGTCGCTCAACAGCACCGCCGCGGTCTCCTGCCACCCGAGCTCGAGCCGATCCCCCAGCAAGACATCGAAGAGCTTCTCGAAGGGCGTCTGCAGAAATTCTACGCGGCCACGCGAACTCAGCCCGTAGCCACGACCCACCAACCCGCTCCACCTCGACAAGAGACGGCGGCAGAGCGCGCCGAGCGCGAGCGGCGAGAGGCGGAAGCAGCTCAGCGCGAAGCGGAACGCATCCGGCAAGAACAAGAGCGCCTGGCGCGCGAACGCGAAGAGCGCGAAGAGCGGATCCGCGAGCAGCTCGCCCGCGACTTCGAACTCAATGGTATCCCCTACACCGAGCCCTCGGGACTCGTCGAAATCCGGTACCCGAACGGTTGGGCCGTCGACTGGCGCCGGATCCAGCGTGCCGCCAAAAGAGCGCCCTGGTACAAATTCCGGGCGGACGACAAGAAGACCAAGGCGGGGGTCCGACTTTACATGTTCGATTACACCGATCCTGCGCAGGCTCGCTCAGCCGTGCAGCAGTACTTCCACAAATCGGGCGTCCAGCTCACCTACGGTCCCGAGCAGAATGTCCAGATCGACGGTCGAGACGCGCTCACCTACACGATCACAGCCACGAATGAACGGAGTCAAAGCCGGGGTCAATTCGCGCTGATCTCACTCGGTGAATCCTACGCCGGAGTGCTCTGCATCGCTCCCGTCGAGCACCACTCGACGTTGGCCCCGCTCTTCAACTTGATGATTCAAGCGACCAAGATTCTGCCAATCTAACTAGGTGAGCGGCTTGCAGCATAGGCTCCAAGGCTAGCAGGCCCCGAGCAAACAATTCGACGACCCAAGATCGAGAAAGAACTCCCATGAACACCCATTTAAAGATCTGCGCGGTGAGCCTCCTGTTGCTCGCTTTGGCGCCGAGCCTCTTCGCGAAGAACGACAAGACCGTCGAGATGTTCCTCAAGGTCGACGAGCTCGGCAACGCTACCCTCTCTGTCGATACCACGCTCTCCGCGCGTGACTACGAGCAGTGGAGAAACCGGTACGGGGGACACCCGGCTCTACTCAGACGGGATTTCAAACGCGACTTCAGTGCCTATGAAATCCGAGACTTCAAGATAGATAACGACGACAGCATGTCGCGGAGAGTGATTGTGACCTGTAAGGCTCTCGGCGCTGCCATTCATGAAAGACAGGGGCACTACGAGCTAACGCTTCCCAAACAGTGGGAGCAAGGCGAACAAGTCGGTACCACCTTTACCTTTTTTGACGCGCAGAGTACGGGCGAGGGGGTGATCAAAGAGACGATCAAAGTCGAGCTGCCGCCCAACTCGGATAAGATCGAACAAGATAAGGATGAATACGGGCAGCGCGTCATCAGCTACCGAGTGCCGATCGAAGGCGCGGGAGCTGAGCGATCCTTCCCCACCGGCGCGGTAATTGTTGCACTGCTCGGGGTCGTGATTGCCGGGGCGAGCTTCTTTCTGCCCAAGGCGACCGCTCAAAAGGGTCCTAAGGAAGATTCGAATTACTAGGATGAGCAGCCCACTCGACAGGTATTCTGGTTGAGGCTAGTGATATTCTTGCAACGAATAGCCGGCTCGGCGGAGCCGGCTATCTTACTTAATGGCGCAATCGGCAGGAGGTGCTACGCGACCTCCGCAGAGATGGCCTCCGCTCGAAAAACTCATTGCGCGCGGGAGGCCGGGCTTCCTTGGGGCGGGCTGCTAGCAGCCCGCCCGAAAACTCATTCCGCGCCGGAGGCCGAGCTTCCTTCGCCCAGCGCCCCCCGCGAACCTCGACGTATGGCCAAT
>CAYZYD010000094.1:0-9967 GCA_964482505.1 uncultured Planctomycetia bacterium
AACAAAGAACAGATGGCTAAGATCTTCTCGGTGGTCCAACCCAAACTCAAAGAGCTCGTCAATGAAATTCACCGATCGGTTGGCTTCTACAAATCTCAAGCTGGGGATGTAAAGTTTGAGGATGTCTACCTATTTGGGAATGGGGCGAAACTCGTTGGGATCCAACGCTATTTGACCGAGCATCTCCGCTTTAATGTTCATGTGGAACGCGGCTTTCACCGCATCCGCGTCAACCGAGAGAGCAATATCGGCCTCCTCAAGAATGATTTCACCTCGTTCGCCCCAGCCGTCGGCAATGCGATCGCCGCTCTCGGTGAGGGGAAGTGCGGCGTCAATCTGCTCCCCGAAGAGCGCAAAGAAGAGCTCTCCTTCCGAAGTAAGCAGAAGACGGTAATCGCAGCGGCCGCGAGCCTGCTGCTCTCGGTCGGAATTCTCTGGTTCAATTACAATTCGAAAGAGGCGAAGGCCGAGGAGGCCGTTCGCGATGCCGCGGTCGCGCGCGAGCTGCGGTCGCGGAGATCCCAGATTCAGCGACTCGAGAATGAGCGCCGGCCCGAGCTCAACTCGAAGGTCGACGAGCTGCTCGCTTACGGCAAAAATCGTCAGCAGATCGCTACGGGGCTGGCCGCGATCACGAATACCTTTGATCGTTTTGCCAGTGCGAGCTTCGAGGAGGAAGAGATTCTCGACGGGCCCGAGAAGTCGGTCTAAATCAGCGAACTCGAAGTCGGGCAGCAGGAACTCAATGAGAACAAGGTCTGGATCAACTTGGTTGAGGTGGTTCAGTGCAGCCTCGACCCCGACGGTCAAGAGAAGAAGAGCTCGAGCAAAGATGACGAGGTCGCTCTGATTCCCGCGACCAAGTTTCGAATTGTCGGCATGATCACCGACCGCGGGGGCAATACCCAAAACAATGAATTCGTGCGCGAGCAGATCCGTCGGCAGCTGGCGGCCGAGATCGGTTCACTCACGGGTCGACAGGTCGAACTCGACAAGATCAATCAGACCGTTCGCCCTGACAGTACGAGTTTGCTTTACGTTACCGATAAGAACCTCGGCAACCGTTCGCGAAATCGGCGATCCTCCGAGGAGCAGGTCCAAGGCACCTTCTGTCAATTCGAGTTGAGTTGGTATCAACACCGAGACGACCTCGCGAAGCCGGTTGAGGGTGAGGGCGACCAATGAAAACGAATGTCTTTTGGAGCGTAGTCGGGGGACTGGTCCTCCTCTGGATCATTTTGATTGTGCTCGTGGTGCTGCCCAAGAAAGAGTCTTACGAAAAGACGGCGAATGATCTCCAGAGTAGCGTCCGCACCCTCGAGCAGATGGCGCGAATGGAGCCCGCGAAGATCCCTTCAGAGGCCCTGAAAGAGAATCGCGAGCAATACTTCGAACGGTACTCGAGCAACTACCAAGAGGCTTTTGAGTTTTACGAAGAGCGCGACCGACGCTTCGAGGATCTTGAGGGGCGGACCAGTCCGACCGACTGGTACGCTGCTTACAATGACGCCTACGAAAAGCTCGGTGCCCGCTACCGCGCCCACGCGAACCTTCCCGAGGACAAACCGCTGCCGTTTAAACGTGCCGAAGATCCTCGGACCGCGGATCGGCTCGGCCTGACTCAGAAGCGCTGGCGAATTCAACGCACCCTCGTCGAAGAGATCATGAGTCTCGGTGGGACGATCGAGGAATATTCCCCCAAGGAGGTTCGGGAGCGTCTCGAGCATTTTGAGACCCTGCGCTCGACCGTCAAGCTCGCCCTGCCGCCGACTAAACTCCGAGCGCTCATCAACTCCCTGCTCGAGCACGATACGATCAACTTTGAAATCCAAGAGCTTCAGGTGGGTAAGCAACGCGACGCGTTGATCATCGATCTCGTCAAAGAAGCCCCGGCGAGCGAACCCCAACCAATTTCTGAGCCTCACGTCCTCTGCCGAATGGTCATCGACGTGCTTGATTGGGATCCTCCCGCGCCCGAAGTCGCCGAAGAGAACTAAGGAGCTGACGTGCAGAACATCGACAAGATCGCGATCGCCTTCGCAGGCCTCGTCATCCTCGGAAGTCTTCTCTTTACCTTCTTCACGTCCGATCCGGGCTCGCAAAGCGTCGATAAGATCAACACGAGCCTGACGAAGATCGAAGAGCTGAGAAGGGACCAGAGAAGCCAACTCCCGAAGGACGATCCTCCCAACGTCCGGCGTCAGGTCGAAAAGGACTATTCAGGGCTCAGCCGTTCGGCCGAGCTCCCGGCCTGGAGCTTCTACCGTCGGCCCGCGCTCGCGCTCATCAACAAACCCAAAGAGGTCAAGCAGCCCGTCCACAATGCTCCGCAGATCGTCGAAATTCGGAATTTTCGCGACATGGAAGCGCAGCGACCTTACTTCGAAGTCGAGTTTGTGCTGCCGGATTCTCAGAACATCGAATTCACCGAATTCGGAGCGCGCATACGAAGCGGCAATGGTTGGCAAGATCTCGAGTTACTCGGACCCGAGTTGAGTTCACTTCGTCCCGGTTCGACCTCGACCTTCGCAATCAGTGGGCTCGAGCGGCAGAAGAACTACGATATTCAGATTTGGACTCGGGCCAAGAGCACGAGCGATACTGCGCTCGCCCCAGACGAAGTCTCTCAATACTCAGAACCGGTGGGACCGGCTCGCTTACCCGCTGATTTTAGTTTCGAGTTTGGTACGGCCAAGCCGCTCGAGCGCGGGCTTGAGATTACACCCGCGAGTGCGTTTGTGAAGCACAGCTACTTCGACTACGAAAAGGGCGAGATCGTCAAAAGCCGCAACGGCAGATTTTTGGGACCAGTGAGGTTCACGGAGTGGAGGAAGACGACACCGATCCATGGCACCCAATGGATCATTTACAAGATCGAAGAGGCTACGAACCCAAGTGGCAAGAAGGACGAGAAGATTATTCTCAAGAACCTCTCGACCGATGAAGAATTGGTTCTTTGGCATGACGACGACCCCGCCCGTCTCGAGGAACCCCCCGTAGCCGGGCCCGGAGCGGCGAGCGGCGAAGCGTCGGAGGATTCGGAACCCGAGTCGTCCGGCGAGGCGGATACCCCAGCCGTCGATCAGCCGAGCGGCCAGCCCAGCGAGCCAAAACCCAAGCCCAAGGACGATGACGACGACGATTGGGGTTAACCGGTCGCACCGCCTAACCCGCGGTCCGGTCGGTGCAGCCGGCACCTCGGGTCTCGCCCGGCTGTTCTGGCCGGGCGACCGAAGTCAGGCTCCCGGCTGCCTCGCGGGGTCAGTTTCTCTGCTTATTTCTTCGGGAACTGACCCGATCTTCCCCAACCGGGCTGGCGCCATGACGCATTCGTGAAAGTTGCAGGTGAGACTCCTCAACTGCGAGGACGTGCCCGGACTCTCTCGCTTAAGTCTCGAGCGAACCTTGAGTCGACCGCCCAAGGCGGCGCCGAACTCCATAAAATTCCCCGGGTTCCGTTACTCCTCAGCGTCTCCTGCGGCCGCGCCGGCTTGTCTGTTCAACCGGCCGCGTTCGCCAAGGAGTCCCTCATTTCGGCCGCGCCTCCGTGGTATCTCCGCCGCGCCCCCGCTGCCGAAATCGTTTTCAGCATTGTCGATTGCCGACTCGAACCGTCTGAAGAGGATCTGGCCGTCTGAGAGGATCTGGGTCACCGGATCTTGGCGCACCCCAGAACGAGTCGGCTGACCTAGGGAGTTGTCGCTCATGACGCGGAGTCTCGATACTCGAACCGGTCCGCAGCACCTTACGGCCGGACAAAACCCCCGTTGCAGTACCGTCAGTTATAGGGCTGGGCTTTGGTTGTTCACGCTCGGACTCGCCACGAGCCTGCTTTTCAGCTGTTCGAGTGGACCGCAGCCACAGCTCGCCGATAACCAAGCCGAGCCCCCGCGTGAAGCCGCACCCGTCTCGTTTGCCCCCGCGGCTGCGGGCCAGGTCGAAGAAGAGTCTCCCGACGAGCTCCTCCGCGATGTGCAACTCCGCGGCGAAGAGCGCCAGGCTGCTTCGAAGGCTGCGCTCCAAGAGGCGGAGCGACTTGCGGCCGAGCTGCGCTACCAAGATGCCGAGCGCAAGCTCGAAGAGGCGATTCGTCTCGATCCCAACAACGAAGCTGCCCGCGAGCGCCTCCAAGAAATCCTCTTTATCCTCGGCGACGCCCGCACCGACGCGGGCATGCTGCAACGCGACTTGATCGAACGACGCAAGATCGATCGCCAGCAATCGGTCCTGGAAATGCGCCGCATGTTTATGGAGGGGCAGAACTTTGCGCGCGAAGGGGAGTACGAGCGGGCGATCCGGATCTACAACCAACTCCTCGAGCGAATCTACTGGTTCCCCTACAACGTCGATCTGACCGAGCTCAAGACGAGTACCGAACGAGCGAAGGAAGAAGCCGACCGGCTCGCGCAAGAGCAGGCCGCGGCCGAGCGAGCCGAGCTGGAACGGCTCTCCGACGAGGATGCTCAGACTGAGCGCGAAAGATCGCTCAAGTTTATCCAGACTCGCGTCAAGCGATTGTCCCAACGCCTGGATCAGGCCTTTGAAGATCGTCGTTACGAAGACTCGATCGAGCTCGCCGAGAAGATTATCGAGCTCGACCCTAAAAACATGAAAGCGAAGCGGCTTCTCCGCAAGTCGCGTACTCTGCGGCATCTCTACAGTCGGATGAAGCTCGCTGACCGACACCGTGACGAATGGGATCGCTCGATGCTCTCCTCGCTCGAGTCTGAGATCCCCTATACGCGCATCTTTAACTTTCCCGATTCCGACGAATGGGAGCAGATCCGCAAGAAATCGCTCGACGTGCGCGAGCGTCTGATCGGTAAAGAGACTACCGAGGAATCCGAGATCGCGCTACGGCTGCGGCAGCCGATCAGCGTCGAGTTTGACGGCACCGATTTCGGAGCCGTGATCGACTTCTTCCGCGAAGCGACCGGGCTCAACTTTGTTTTGACCAAAGAAGCCGAAGAGTCGATCGCCGACAACGACGAACCGGTCAACCTCGCCCGAATCGAGGGGCTGCCCACTGAGAGCGCCCTGCGTCTCGTTCTCGACGGCCGAGAGCCGCGATTCTCCTACGTCATCCGCAATAATGCGATCGTAGTCGGCCCGAGCGAATCACTGCGCGACGATCTTTTGATCGCCTTCTACGAGGTTTTCGACCTGACTCGCCGCCGTCCCGACTACCCCGCGCCGTCCCTGGCACTCGACGAGAGCGAAGGGGGTGACGGAGGGCTCGGGGGCACCTCTTCGATCATCGACCTCGGTGACGACGAGGATGAAGCGGGTACGGTCTTCGACGGGGAAGTACTCGCCGAGGAGATTCTCTCTCCGGCGATTTTTGGCGAAGACGGGCCCGAAGACCCCGAGTCGATCGCGTATGAGGGCGGCAAACTCGTCGCTCGCACCACGCTCGAGAATCACCAGAAGATTCAAGAGATCCTCGCCCAGCTGCGTCGGTCGACGGGGGTGATGGTAACGGTCGAGAGTCGATTCCTAGATCTCCAGGACAACTTCCTCGAGTCGATCGGGATCGACTTTGGTAACCCCACCTCATCGAATCTGCCCAACCCGATCAGCGATATCGACGGAAACGGTACCCAACTCCAACCTGGTTACGAATTCGTCGACGCTCA
Organism: uncultured Planctomycetia bacterium; assembly: GCA_964482505.1. Lineage (GTDB taxonomy): Bacteria > Planctomycetota > UBA8108 > UBA1146 > JAJFFE01 > CAYZYD01. The sequence goes on from CAYZYD010000094.1 coordinate 5,637, forward strand.
GGAGCAGACCAACGTGCGGGGGGCGGTCTACAACGCCTTCTCGCAGCCGCTCGGGAGCCAGGTCGCGCCGTTCGAGCTCTCCGAAGCGGGAGGTCTCGCCCTCCAGTACAACGTGCTCGACAACTATATTCTTGAGGCGATTCTGCGCGCGGTCGCCAAGACCCAGAACTTCACCCAGGTGCAGGCGCCGCGGGTAACGGCTTTCAACGGTCAGATCTCGCACTCACTTGTTATCGAGCAATCGGCATACATCAAAGACGCCGAGGTCAACCAGACCGGGGTTGTTCCGGTGATCAACCCCGTGATCGGGATCCTGAACTCAGGTTCGATCCTGCAGGTCAAGCCGACCGTTTCGCATGACCGCAAGTACGTCATTCTGGAGATCGAGCCGACTCTTGCGGTCCAGCTGCCGTCGCGGTTCAAGCTCCTAACTCTCAACCTGACCACCCTAAACGTCGAGTTCCCGGTACTCAACGTCACGAAGATCAAGACGACGGTAACTTGCCCCGACGGTGGAACCGTGCTCGTCGGAGGTCTCAAGCGAACGATCACTCAAGAACAGTCGATCGGAACACCCTGGACGCGGAGTTTGCCGGGTCTCAATCTTCTGTTCGGACGCAAGGGGCAAACTCGGTTACAGTCGAACCTCTACGTCCTTCTCAATGCTAAGATCACGGTAATCCGTGACGAAGAGGAAGAGCTCTTTAACTAGTACTCGTCCAATTCGTTACGGTTTGACAGCGGAAAGAGCGACTGGGACGGTTTTGATTGCCCAGTCTCGCCTCGCGGGTTCCACGCATGTGCGGAGCCCGCGGGGTTCGTCAGTTTCTAGTGCGTGGATAGGATCACAAAGGCAGGTACTTCGCGGCCCGCGCGAACACCCCGGTAGGAACACCCCCCGTCCTCCCCGTGAGGTAGCTGGGGTGCATACCTCTCCCGTCAGACCGCTCAGAGTCGATTCGTGTGATCTTTGATCGACGGATCGAGCCTCGGTCTTAACGGGCCTCTCTCCGACTCGGTCCAACCTGAACTCCTGGCGAAGCAAGCGGGGGTGAAGGGTATTGGTCCAAAGAGTCTCCGGGCGGAAGTGGGCACCGAAGAGGCGGTTCTGGAAGGCCGGCTCGAGAGCGAACCCGAGAGAATCTTTGGAGATGGTTGTCATGTGGACCATCGTTCGCTCTCTTCGAGGCGGTAGCCGTCAAGGTTGATGCAGCCTGGCTCGGTTAACGTGCGGGTTTAGCGCGTTGCGCTCGCATTAGCGCGCGACATTGCGCGTGCGCTCGCATTAGCGCGCGACATTGCGCGTGCGCTCGCATTAGCGCGCGACTTTAGCGCGGCGTGCGCAGCAGCGCGCTTATGTTGGTTGTCGCACCCGAGCCGCTGAGGCCCAGTCTCCTCCTGCTTTGTGACTCGATCCCTGCCTCGACAAAATAGAGGAGTCCCCCTTGCTCCGAGTCATGGCACGGGTCATGAGATGCCCCCGGATGGTGGCAAGCTCAGTTTGGCCGGTAGGCTCCAGTCTCGATGCACGACGCGTTTTTACCCGCGCTCTCATCGGCTGGGGAATTGTCTTCTTTGCCCCCACTCTTCTCAAAGCGCAGGAAACCTTTGGAGTCGGAGACCTCCGTCCCTCCGAGCAGAAGTTCGCCGAAGATCTTGTTGCCTTCTACGGCTACACCGATCTCGCGCGCGTTTACATCGATTCGCGAATCAAAGAGCGCATCGATACCGACGGTCGCGCCACCCTCGAGTTCCTCCGCACCGACTGTCTGCGATTTGAGGGACGCCTCGACGAGTATGAAAGCGAGCTCCAAGAGCTCGCCCGGCGTTACCCGAGCCACCCCCGTACCGCTCAGGTTCGACTGACGATCGTGCAGACTGCCTGGGCCAAACTCCAGGTCGCGATCCAGAGCGCGCTGCTCGAAGCCGACGGCGAGGGCAAACTCTCCGAACTCACGACGCGGTTTGAGAATGAAGTCATCAAGCCGACGAGCGAGAGTATCGAAAAGCTCCGCGAAGAGATCGAGAAGCGGGATCTGCCCGAGAACTCTCCCGAGGCCGCCTCTCGTGACAAGTGGGAGGCATTTCGGGTTCGTGCCTTTTTGCGAACGGCTGAGCTCCTCCCCGAGGCACACTCCAAACGCAAGTCGCTTCTTGAGAAGGCGCGCGACTACGCGGTCGAGTTCACCGACACCCGCTACGGCGATTTCGCTCTCCTCCTCGACGTGCAACTCTTTCTCGCCCAAGCGCTCGGCGCCCTGGGCGAGACACAAGATGCCGCCGACATCCTCGAGATCCTGGCTGAGATCCAACCTCAAATCGCGCCACCCTATCCGGCCCAAGTCGTCCTCTTTGTCCGCAACATCCGCCTCCAGGCGCTCACGGCCTACGCGGGGATCATGCTCGACACGGGGCAGGCAGAACGCGCGGTCGAGGTCTTCGATCGGGCGCGTGAATCGAAGACCTTCCCGTTTGCAGCTGAGCCCGAGCACCCCGCGATCCTCCCGCTTCGCACTGCGGCCGAGATCGAAGAGGCGATCTGCCGTTACGGAGCGGACAATTCGCTGAGAGGCTACGAGCTCTTCTCGAGTCTGATCGATCGCTTCACGGCGGAAGAGTTTCGACGCGCCGATCCGCAGCGAGCTGAGATCTATCTGACCAGTCTCAGCAAAGCCGCGAGTCGACTCGTCGATGCTGGCTACGGTGGGTTGCGCGCCAAGCTCCATTTCTATGCGGGGCTTGGCTACAAAAAATCGGGCCGATACGAAGAAGCGCAGAGTAGCTTTAAACGGGCAGCGATGGGCGCGGCGGGCGTCGAAGGCGTGGCCGAGCTCGCCCCGCGTGCCCTTTGGGAAGTCGCCGAGTGTTCGGCACTGCTGGATCGTCCTCGCGAAGCCGCGCTGCAGTACTTCCTGCTACTAAAGGTTTACGGTAACGACGCCTACAACCGGTCCAAGGCGGCTCAGAACTCGGTCGCATACTTGTCTAAGTTCGCGGAAGAGTACGGCGGAGGATGGACGGATCTCGCCAAGACTGCCGATGTTTACTTCGAGGAGTACGGTTCGGGGATCCCGCGAATGATCCAGATTCGACAAGAGGGCATCGATCTCGAGAACAAAGGGCAGTACCTCGAAGCGCGCAAAAAGTACCAAAAGGTGACCAAGACCGTGAAGTCGCAAGGCGAGACGCTTCCGGTGCCGTTTTATTTTGCCGCTCAAGCGGACGCGGCGCGCTGCCTCTACAGCCAGGGTCGTACCCAAGACGATCAGAAGCTCAAAGACGAAGCGATCTCCGAGCTCCGGGCTCTTGCCTCCGAGGCGAAACGGGCGCAAGACCACCAGGGACTCGCCGCAGTCGCCGTGATGCTCGGCGATTTGCTGATTCGTTTCGAGGAGAAGCCCGCCGAGGCGGGCGAAGCGCTCTCGGCGTTTGAGGAGGTCGTGACCGTCAAAGAGGCCGAGAACTGGCAAGAGGTGCGGGTTGGGCTCAGTCTCTACATCGACGTGCTCGTCACGCTCAACGAACTCGACCGAGCGAAGCGGCAGTGGGAAGCGCTCGGGCGCCTCTTCCCCGAGAGTGGCGACTATCTCGAAGCCACGTACGCGCTCGTCGACGGCTTCCGCGGACGCGAGACCGAAGCGGCATTCCGCCAAGCCGCCGATTTGGTCAAGGTGATTCTCAAGCACCCGTTGACCGACGTTGATCAGCTCAATATCCAACTTGCGGCCGCGCTCGCGAGCAATCTGCTCGAAGGGGGTGCTCGGACCGAAGCGGATCAACTGCTCGAGAATATCAAGTCGAGGGAAGGGCTCGAGCCGCGGGATCAGATTTCGATCACGATCCTCGACGTCAAGAACAAGCGTTCGCTCAACCAATACCGCGAAGCGATCGAGGCGGCGAGCAAGCTCATCGAGGAGTTCCCCGAGTTTTGGACCTACGACGAAGCCCCCGACGCCTACCGGGAGCGCGGTTACGCCCGCCTCGAGCTCTACAATCAGCAACCTCAAGCGGATCTGCTCAAGGGGGCCGAACAGGATATGACGCAGGTGGTCGCGATCATCGGCGATCGCTTGAGCACTTTTCGTCCCCCGAGCCAACCGCCGACGAGCATGGTGAACGAATACTGGAGTTCGGTGGTTCAACTCTGCAAGGTCTGGAAACAGCTCAAACAGATCGACCAGGCCCAGCGTTTCCTAAAGAGTCTCGAAGTTCAGGGTAAGGAGCCGCCGGCGGTTTACGCCCAAGAGATCGAGGCGATTAAACAGTGGTAATCCATCCCCGAGAAACGCCGGCGCTCGCGGCTGGCTCATCAACAACCCGTCATCTGTCAG
>CAYZYD010000095.1:0-9909 GCA_964482505.1 uncultured Planctomycetia bacterium
TCTCGCAAACCACGCGAAAGCCACTCAATTGGCAGTAACGAAAGACGGGATAAAACCACGCCCGAGTCGAAGATCGAGCCCTCTCGCGCGAATCGTACCAGCCCCCGCCTCGGATTGTCCGGATTTTGCCGGTGGCTGGACCGCGAGGATCGATCACGGCACGGTCGGGGTAGGATTCATCTGAGTGCCAATCGAGGCACCACTCCCAAGCGTTACCGTAGACATCGTAGAGGCCCCATGGATTGGGCTTCCTGAGCGCGACCGGACTCGTAAACGGAAATCCGTCTCGGTAGCTTTCATACTCTTCTAACGGAGGAAGTTGCTCCTTGAGCGACTCGTCGGCGAGATTAGCGACTTCGTCGATTCGAACCTCATTCGGATCGAACCAGTATGGAGTCGTCGTGCCGCCCCTTGCGCAGTACTCCCACTCGGCTTCGGTCGGTAGCCGGTAGCGTCGATTCTCGCGCTCACTGAGCCAAGCACAAAATGCCTCCGCGTCGATCCAGCTGACCTGCAACACGGGATGCTCAGCCGTCTGTTCGAAACCCGGAGCCCGCCAGTTGATCTCGGGACTTTGAACGGGGCGGCCGGTCTCTCGATCGAAGTGCCAACCTCCCTGAGGATCGCGCTCTGCTTCGGTCACATATCCCGTTTCTTGCACGAACGCCTGGAACTGACCGACCGTGGTTTCGGTAGCAGCGATCGAGAAGGGTTGCGTGAGAGTGACCCAGTGTTGGGGTCTCTCATTCGTCGCGGCATCGCGGTCGTGATCTGAGGCGCCCATTCTAAAGCGACCCGTTTCGATCGGGATCATCGTCATCCCCAAAGAGTTGGTCACGATTTCAGATAATGGGGGCGCGACCTCTCGAGGGCTCGGAGGTTTACAACTCCAGGTTTCCAACACCAGAGTCAATACCAGCAGTACACGTAACCAAAGTGAAGGGTGGGACAAGGATCCGACTCCAACGGGTACCGAGAATCAGAACGGACGAATCTTTTGCCAGATCCGAGTTATATTGCGACGCGCTCGCTTTTGGAGTTCGGGGATTGGGAACTCACGGACGATCTTCTCGTACGCTTGAACCGAGTCGAGCAGCTTATTGTTATTTTCGAGCTCATCGGCCTCGGCAAAACGTTTCTCAGCGATCTCGTCGATCTGCTTGCGCGCTTCGATGAGATCTTGAGCCGGTTTGGCTTGCTTGGGCACTTTGAGCTTAGCCCCCTCGAGGTACGCGAGACACGCTTCGCGGTATTCGTTGGTCTTGATCGCGTAGAGACTCTTGGCGACGAGTTTTTCGAGTTGAACAAAGTGACGTCGCTCGATCAAAGACCGCTTGATCGCTTTGCGGAGAGCCCGCTTCCACACCCGATTCTTGGGAAGTTCGTTCCAACGTTCGACGATCTTCGGAGTTCGATCGAGGATGAATATGGTGGGAAACTGTGTCACCTCACCAAAGGATTTTTTTGCCCGCGCCGGGACCGGCTGAGTCACGACAGCACAGATACACTCTTTTAAGTACTTCTCTTGAGACTCAAGCAGTGGACCGACAGACTCGAAGTTGGGCTTGGTACCTTCACCGAGACCGAGACCTCCTCGACCTTGACTCTCCAAACCGGGATAGATCACCACGAGTGGCCGAAGAGATTCTGAAGAGCGCTTGAGTCCGTCCTCCAAGGTATAGAACTTCAGTCCCTGATACTCAAAGACCTTGGGCTCAGACTTCGGCTTCGCAGCTGGGGGTTGCTTTGGGTCGTCTTGGGTATCGTTGCCTCGACTCGTGGAGACGAGGCCAGCGAAGGTACTCGAAGGGGCGACCAAAGAAAGGAAGACGAGCCCGTAACCAAACGTCGCCAGCGCACTCAGGAGAGCAAGACGGCCCCGGCCAGGGCCAGCCATCGGGGTGGAGTTCGAGGGGAGCGGATAGCGTGTCGACATAATCCTCCGAAGGCCCGAAAGTCAGGGATTGAATTACATTGAAAAGCCGCCCTTAAAGACGTTCGAGACGGCTGAGAAATCTCGTCGCTCTGACCCATTGTGACGACTCGTCGCCGAGAGACAAACTGCTTTCGCAAGTCGTAAGGGAATTCCGGTCTCCGCGCCTCAGCAACTCGGTCGGGGGATTGCCTTCGAGCGCAGTCCGAACCAGACCCAGATCGCGCGGGAAGCGTCAGAAAAATAGTGAGCGAGAAATTTTCTGAGGTAGGGTTAGAATCCCAATTCAATTTCAGCCCACCGTACCGGAGATTCGATTGCCCCCAGCTCATCCCTATCTGGACAAAGAGAGCGCCAAGATCCAGAAGCTCTTCGACGGCATCGCCCCGCGTTACGACCTTCTCAACCGACTCTTGTCGTTTGGCGTCGATGTCCACTGGCGCAATGTTGCGGTCAAGATGCTCGAACCCGTGTCGGGTCCGCTCCTCGATGCCTGCTCAGGCACGGGTGATCTCGGCTTCGCGCTCGAAAAGGCGACCCAGCGTCCCGTGACGTTTTGCGATTTCTCAATCGAGATGCTCAAACGCGGTATGCAGAAGGGCGAGCAACGCGGCGTACCGGCTCAGCGCTTCGTCGTCGGTAACACTCTCAAACTCCCCTTTGAAGATGAGTGTTTTGGGGGAGCGGTTGTCGGTTTCGGCATCCGCAACGTTGAGAATCTCGAGTCGGGGCTCGCAGAGCTTCGACGAGTGCTCAAGCCAAACGCTCCGCTTCTGCTGCTCGAGTTCACGCCAGTAGAAATTCCGGTGGTGAAGCAGCTCTTCAATTTCTACTGTCACAGACTCCTTCCCTTTGTCGGCAATCGACTTTCTCGGAGTCCCGACCGCGCCTACAGCTACCTGCAGCAGTCGATCGATCGTTGGCCCCGTCCCCAAGCTCTGGCCCAGATACTCGAGTCGGTCGGTTACCGCGAGGTGATCCACCGCCGTCTCGCTCCGGGAAACGTAGCGATCCACCGCGGTATTCGATGAGTGAGCCGGCCTTTCACTTTTTGCTGCCGCCCGGAGTTCGGGTCGACGTCGCCGAGTGGGCCCGAGTGCTCGCCCCGCACTTAGGTCAACACGCGGCGGTCCTCGCGATCCAATTGCGCCAGCGCGGCGGTCTGATCCTGCCCGACGTCCCGGAGAGTGTCGCCTCGCCGGTTGAGGAGGCGACTCGAGAGCTCCTCGGAGCGGCTCCCTTTCGCGTGTCGGCGGATGAGCCGCTCGAGCCCCCGGTGGTCTACCGGGTCTCGGCCGTCACGGGATCGAAGCCCGATACCGAGGAACTCGGCTTCGAACTCAAGACCTCTTCGGGGGTGAGTGAATCCTTTCAGGAGCAGAACCTGGCGACTTTCTTTTTGGCGGTCCGAACCGCTGAACGCGAACCCGAAGAGGTGCGCGACGAGCTGATTCCAAGCTACCCATGGCAATGGAGCGATCAACGCGAACAGCTCTTCTCAAACGAAGCGTTTCGCGTGATATCCGCCGATCTCTACTTGGTGCAAAGGGAGCCCGTCGACTTCTACATGATTCCGGTCGGCGCGATCTTTCCAGATCAGGCTCGGGAGGGGATCTCCTCCTCGATCGATAATTGGCTGCTCTTTGGGCAGCGACTATTTGATAAGTTGAAGCAGAAGGCCTCTCCCGAAACGAGGAGGTTTTGGGAAGAGAAAGACGTGAGCGGCATTCGCTTCGAGGATCGGGAACGGCTCGAGTGTCAACTCACTTGGACCTACGAACTGGTGGCGCGAGGCTGGTGGAACGATGAGTAAGAGACGAGTCGCGGTCGGCATTACCGGAGCGAGCGGAGCGATACTCGCGCGGACGCTTTGTGAAGAGCTATTGCGCGCGGACTGCGAAGTCCACCTCACCGCGAGTAAATCGGGACGGCTCGTCGTGAGTCAAGAACTCGGAGGTGAGCCGAGGGGTCGCGAGTTGTTTCCCGAGCTCTCGGGTCGAGGCATTATCGAGTGGTCTGAAAAGGACTACATGGCCCCGTTTGCGAGCGGATCCTCAAAGTTTCATGGAATGGCGATTATTCCCTGTTCGATGTCGACCGTCGGTTCCATCGCTTCGGGACTCTCAGACAATCTGTTGAGGCGCGGGGCTGACGTCATGCTCAAGGAGCGCCGGCCGCTCGTGCTCGTTCCTCGCGAAGCCCCGCTTTCGGATATCCACCTCCAGAACTTACTCACGTGTGCTCGAGCCGGGACGATTATCATCCCCCCGGTTCTGACCTTCTATCAATCCCCCACCCAGAAGGTCGGAGATCAGGTCGAGTTTGTGGTCTCGAGAGTTCTCGACCATCTCGGGATCGACAACGAGCTCTACCAGCGCTGGGACATGACATGAGCGAAAGCGAGCTCGCTCCAACCCGAACCTGGCTCGACCGACTCACCGCCTTCTGCGAGATGATCAAAATCTCGCACACGGTCTTCGCCCTACCGTTTGCGATCGGCGCCGCCTTTCTCGCGGCAGCCCCCGCACCGATCCAGCTCGAAGCTCTCCTGAAAACGGTGATCGCGGTACTCTTCGCGCGCACCGCCGCGATGTCGTTCAATCGCCTCGTCGATCGGAGATTCGATGCGCAAAACCCTAGGACTCAAGATCGAGCAATCCCGGCCGGGGTTTTATCGGCCCGTTTTGTCGCTCTGGCCACGGTCGTCTCACTCGCTGGCTTCGTGCTGACCGCAGCCTGGATCAACCCGCTCGCCCTGCGGCTCTCGCCCGTAGTGATCTTGGTTCTGCTCGGTTACTCCTACACCAAGAGATTTACGGCTCTCTGCCACTTCGTGCTCGGAATCGCGCTCGGGCTCGCGCCCTTGGGGGCGTGGGTCGTGGTGCGCGGGGAGCTCGAGGGGCTACCTTTCTTTCTCGCGCTGGCCGTCACGTTGTGGGTGACTGGGTTCGATATCATCTATGCCTGTCTCGACGCCGAATTTGACCGTGAGGCTGGCCTCCATTCGTTACCGGCTCGTTGGGGACTCAGCAAGGCTCTGCGTCTCGCGGCAGCTCTTCACTTCGGGATGGTCGCCTGCCTGGTCGCTCTTGGTCTCTTCGCCGATCTCGGATACTTTTATTCGGGCGCCGTCGTTCTGACCGCGGCTCTACTTGTCTACGAACACCGCTTGGTCAGCCCCGAAGATTTGTCGAGAGTGCAGCGCGCGTTTTTCACCCTGAATGGAGTGGTCAGCGTGCTCCTCATGACGGCCCTCTACTTCGAAAGCTAGTAGCCCGTTGAAAAAATCGACTCGGCCACGAAGTCGACCTTCCCTCGCCCTCGTGGCTCGAGCGCCGTTTTCGGGCGGGTTGCTAGCGGCGGAAAGCTCACCGGATGGTAAGTGACGGGATCACGATCGATCGAACTCAAGAGCGATCTAGTACCTTTCTCTACCCAGAGCTCGAGGAGACTCCGGCTGGCCTCCTCTCCGAACTTCGTCAATACGTCGATGAGTTTCCCGAAGAACTCGAGCGTTGGTTTCGCCTGCTCGATCTCACGTTGACGCGCCGCCAGCTCCACCAGAAGGCGCACGGTATCGTCTGCGTCTTCGGCCCTACAGGGGTGGGGAAGTCGACCCTCTTTAACATTATGGCCGGAGCGCTCGTCAGTCCGGCCGGAGCCGTGCGACCTTTTACGAGCCAGCCGGTCGCGGTAGGAACTCAAGCGGCAGTCGAAGCGTGCGAGCAGGACGTCTGGCTGAGTCAATCGGAGCCACCGCTGCGGTTCGAAACATTGCCCGAACTCGCCCTCGGTCGCGAAGACCTCCTCCTAATCGATACCCCTGACTTCGATAGCGTGGAGATCCAGAATCGTCGAATCGCCGAGTGGATTTTTCTGCGGGCCGACTTCCTGATCGTCGTAGCCACCCCTGAGAAGTATGGCGACGCTTCGCTTTGGGAGATGGTCGATCGCTTTCAGCCCCTGGGAACGATCGGCGGAGTGCTGTTCAACAAATCCGACTCCGAGGTCTCTCTCGTGGATTTTCGCTCGGACGTCGCGTCAAAGGGACTCCCCGAACCAATGGTGGTGGAACGCAGCCCCGAGTTCAAAGAAGAGGGTATCGCCCACCCGAATATTCTCGGGGCTTGTAAGCGCCTGATCGTACCTCTGCGCGAACTTGAAAGCTGGCGAACCTCGCTGCAGAAGTCGGTCTACACCGAGGAGAAGCGCGTTCGCGACCAGGTGGTGAGCCCTTGGCTGAGACAGACGCGAGAGATCTTTCGAGATCTCGCCAGCCGGGTCGCTAAGTTCGAAGCGAGTCTGCCCCGACGTATCGAAGAAGAGCTCGCGCTCGAGCTCGACTCAGCCCTGAGAAAAGAGCTCGAACTCATCTTCCAGCGCGAGGTGCAGCGCATCGATATTCTCCGGGGACCCCGAGAGTGGATCGGAGCCCCGGTCCGTTGGCTCACGCAGTGGGTTTCGAAGCCCCGAAGTGACAAGCGGGAGCTCGAGTCAACGACTGAGTGGCTCGAACGGATCTACACTCCCAAGTACGAAGAGTTCGTTCTCAATCTCGTTCTCGAACTCGAGGAGCTGGTCTCACGAACTCAGAGTCAGGCTCACAATCCGCTCCCCCAATTGACGATTCCCGAGGAACCGATCGAGAGCACAAAGGGCCGGCTCGGCGAGGCGTTTCGCGAGCTTGAAGCCACGATCCGGGCGGAAACCACCAAGATCGCGGAGGGACTACCGCTGGCCGGGAAGGTGAGTTTCTACGGATCCCAGATTCTCTTTCACTCGATGTTCACGGCGGTCTGCCTCAAGACCGGAGGGCTCTTGAGTCCAGCCGAGCTCGCCACTCAGAGCTTGATCAGTCCGTTCATAGCGAAAGTGCTCGGCAACTACGTTTCTAGCCAAGAAGCGAGTACGGTCGAAGATCGGCTCCGCAAATCATTCGAAAGTTCGATCCTCGAATCGATCGAACCGATACTCGAACCGATCCGAGGTCAGCTCGAGCTGCTGCAATCACTGATCCCCGCGGCAGAGGAGTGGCAGGCGTTTGAAGACGAGTGGGACGCTTATGGTTAGCGAACTCTCACTACCGACCCTCGAAGGGGCCCAAGAGTTTCGAGACTTCTTCCAGAAGTCAATCGGGGTCTACGTGCGCGAGAGCAGCGCGAGTCAGCGAGTGCTTAAGGAGCTCGACCGCACCTGCGACCTTCTCGACGAGGTCGACAAAGACCGGTTGGTGGTCGGGATGCTCGGCGGAACCGGCGTTGGCAAGTCGACGCTTCTCAATGCGCTTGCGGGAGAGACGATCAGTACCGCGGGCGACCGACGTCCGACGACCGATCGGATCGTCTACTACGGGCATCGAGAGTATCCGATTCCGAGTTGGCTCCCGAAAGAGTCGGTGAGTTCAAAAAATACGGTGCATAAGTCAGAAGCGCTCAAAGGCGTTCTCGTTCTCGACCTCCCCGATATCGATAGCCGCCGTCTCGAGCACCGCTCGAGAGTCCACCGAGTTCTGCCCCGGCTCGACGTGCTGCTCGTCGTGACCAGCGTCGACAAGTACGCCGACCTCGCACTCTTTGAAGAGTTGAAGGCGCTTCCCCAAGCTCCGGCCAATCTGATCTTCCTCCTCAACGCCATCGATCACTTGACTCGTGACGAACTCGGCCAAGTGCTGGAAGATTTCGAGAGAAAGATCACCGAGCAGCTCGGAGTCGACCCGGAGATTCTCCCGATCTCCGCCTTGCTCGGAGTCAACGCCCCAGCCGCGGAGTCACAACACCGGCTCGGTCCGTTACGCGGGAAGCTCGAATCGCTCGGGGGCGAAGCGGAACGCCGGCAAGTCCTCCTGCGAAACGTCTCGGAACAGTTACAGCGCTCGAGCCACCGACTCGAGGAATTCCTGAGACCGGCGCTGACTCGGGACTGGATCGCTTCCTTTGAGGAACTCCTCAAACCCCTGGGGGCCCCGCCGGAGAGCACCGAGATCGCATTTGTCGAATCGCTCGAGGAGAGTCTCGGAGCGTGGCTCTCCGATCAGGCGCTGCGTCACTCGTCATTCCCGATCGGCTGGATCCACTTTCTCGTCAACCGGTACATCCCCGGGCGAAAGCGAGGTGGGGTTCGCGATCCCTTTACGATTACGACGGATCCGTCGCGACCTTATCAGGAAGAGTGTTTGCTGCGGCCGCTCCGAGTACGCGAGAAGAGACTCAGGCGACTCATGAGTGAAGTCCCTTTTGACTCCGCTTACATTCTCGAGACCGACCCCGTCGATGCAAAGCTCCCCGCCGAGACGACGCTGGCCGCGTGGCAACAACAGCTTCGAAAGCGCGCTCCGAAACTCGGCTGGCGACTTCGCCATCATATCGCCCCGCTCTTCATGGCGGTGGCGACCGTACTCTGGGCCGCAGCTCCCCTCTTCGAGAATCAGAGCCTCGACGTCACCCAGTTCTTTCACTCTTTTATGGCTCTTTTGGCTCGCTTCTCGCCCGTACAGTGGACCCTGGTCCTCATCTGCCTCGGTATCTACTACGCACTACAGTACCCCTATCTGCTCTACACACTCGAGGGGCGGATTCGTAGAGAGGCGCAGCGGGGCTATCAAGAATATCTGAAGACCTGGCAGCTCAAATTTGATGAGGAGTGGAAGAGTCCGCTAGAAGATCAACTCGAAGAGTTCGAAAGCTGGTGGAACCGAGTCGAGGAGTTTGAATCTCTCTACGCGCGGGAAACTGAGTCGGTGAGCATCTAATTTGGGGCGCGGGACAAAATAATTTATTCACTCACGACCCAGAAGAGCACTCAACGACGCGGTTCGTCGGCGGTCTGTGAACCCTCGACCTGGCCACTTTCAAGTCGTCGAATAAGCTTCTGGTAGTCGGCTCTGACCTCGGCGAGTTCAGCCTGCACCGCCTCGTCCCCGGCCCGGGGCTGCGCGCGAAGATAGACGACCATCTTCTCGAGCAGCTCGAACTGACCTCGGATGACATTGAGAAAGCTGTGCGGAACTTTATTGACCACCTTGACCGGGCTTGAGTTATTGAGCCCGCGCTCGAGGACCTCCTTGAGTTCAGCGACCGAAGACTGGATCCAGCTCGAGCCAGTCGTCTCGGGCTCTTGGTGGAGAGCGTCACGAATGCCGGTGAGGGCTGTTCCGAAATCAGCGAGTTGGATCGCGATCTGGGCGAGCTGTTGATCATCGCCGAAGGCCTTGAGGCGATTCGTCTGGCGAAAGGCCGTCTTGATCTCGTGCCAGCGCTCACTCTCGGCTTCGCTAAGCCAACCGCAAATCTCCTTGAGCTTGAGTAGACTCGCTTCGGATTCGGTGGTGAGAGTCTGCGCTTCGTTCTCGTAGTGCTCGATCAGGACTCGATCGACCTCCCTCTCGTTCATGACGGGGGCGATCTGTGCGGCCAGTTTGTTCATGTTTCGGTACGACCCCTGTAGCTTGAAGGCGGGCTCTTGCCGGTAGAGATCTTCCTGGGCTGCTGACTTGACATACTCGGCATTGACTCGGAGCACGACGTCACGAACCCGGAGTAGATGCCGGAAGACCCGAACAAACTCCTCGACCTCCTCTGCGGAGAGATGCCCAGACGCTTTGCTCACTGAAGCGGATTTACCCGAAGTGCCTCCCACGGTTCCGGCCTCGGCGAGTCGAATCAGACCGCGGATCAGCTCGGAATCTTCATTAGCGAGTCGGCGCGTAAACGGGTTGGAAGTGATTGCGTTTTCGAGATAACTCAGTTTGAAGTCGTTCAAGTTCTCGCCGACGACGTCGCCGAGGTTATAGGTGTCCGCGCGGTTAGCGAGCATGTCCGGGATCTTGAACTTCTCGCCGCTCTCGGTGTACGGATTGCCCGCCATCACCACGGCTACTTTCTTCCCGCGTAAATCATAAGTCTTGGCTCGACCCCGGAAGACCCCTTCGATGCGGCGTTGGGCGTCGCAGAGCGAAATGAACTTCTGGAGGAACTCAG
>CAYZYD010000096.1:0-9789 GCA_964482505.1 uncultured Planctomycetia bacterium
AGTTTATTGTCCATAAGAGAGCCCCGTAGCGTTAGAGCGCTTCGGGGCTCCTTTATGGCAGGAATGCCGCGAGCTGAGTTACTGCGGGCAAGTGGGAAACTCGCAGCTCAAGTTCGAATCAGTGGGGAGGCTCGTCCCGCCGCAATCGGGAAAGGGTTGCTCGGGTTCGATCCCGGTCACAAAGAGGTAGTTGAGGACAAAGATACCGTCGGCCAGACTGACACTACCGTCGCCATTGGCGTCGGCCGCAACTTCGCAGGGGGGCGGCGGGCCTTGGTTAAAGAGGAAGTTGAGGATGTAGATTCCGTCGGGCAGGTTGACAACGAGGTCACCATTGCTGTCGCCTCGGACAAAGACCGTCTCGATCGCTAGGATCACCACCTCGCAGCAAGTCTCGCTGAGGATGTCACCGTCGGCGTTAACCTCCTTGACGCAGATCGTGTGACCGCCGGGGCTGATTCCCTCGACCGTAAATTGTCCCGCGCTTCCTAAGGCCGAGCCAACCGCGTTGCCGTCGAGGCAGATCCGAACCGGCGTCGCGGGATCGATCCCAGTCCAAGAAATCGTTGCGTTGAGCGTACCCGGAACCTCGTCGCAGGTGATCGCCGGTGTCACTTCGATAATCTCAACTTCGCAGCACGACAAAGCGAGTTGCTCCCCCGTGACGTCAAAGAGTGTCGAACAGATCGTATGGAGGCCCGGCGATAAGTTGGTGACGAGATAGGATCCCTGCGAGGCTGGAACCGTCGCGACTGTTACCGCATTGACAGTCACTTCGACCGTATAGTTCGGAACCGTGGTCGGCCAGCTCACCAGAACGTCCTGGGTCCCGGGTATCTGCTCGCAGTCATTTTGAAACTCGACTTCGATCTCGCAGCACGCCTCGTCCAAAAACACTCCGTCCTCGTACACCTTGATGCAGATCGTGACGAGACCGAGGGGGAAGTTCCTGAGAAATGTTGAGCTGCTCGTACCCGGAAGGGTTTGGACTAGTTCGTCGTTGACACAGACCTCGACGGTCCAGTCGGGATCGACACCGCCCCAGGTCAGTCCGAGATCGACCTGATTGGGGAGAAAGGCGCAATCGAGATCGACAGATTGCGCGTCCGCGGAACCGATCAACACCATAGTCAACAGACTGAGACAACTCAGACGACCGAGAATTCCTAGTGCGTTCATGACTCACCCTTTCTCTGAGTGGATTCGTTTCGATTGAGGACCAAACTCCTAGCTGGAAACGGGAGCCGAGTCGGGTCAGGTTTTTTTGGCCGTACCCGTCCAACCGGGGTTCGCGTAGCGAAAAGTCGCAGTAGCGGGCTCGTGAATGCGGGTTAGACGCGAGGCTTCACGAGCCGTGCGGCTGACAAAACAGGGGCGCTGAGCGAGCCTTGGCGGCGGTTCTCGAGTTCAGGCCTAACCGCCCGCCCGAAAAATCGACCTCGTGGCTCGAGCGCCGTTTTCGGTCGGGCTGCTAGTGTCAGGTGGGGTGACGGGTCTGAGTCTCGTTAAGAATCCGGGGATATTTCCGAAGAGTTCGCCGAGCGGCGTTGTATTTGTCGAGGGGGTTGCCACCATCGGCGTTTCGGGTCGGTCGCCAGGCTATCGCGAGCTCCCCTGCGGGAGCCTCGTCGCTTCGACCCACGCCCGACTGACTACATTGCGAATTGGAGACCGCGGTATGCGCGTACTACTCACCCTCTTGCTCACCTGTGTTGGCTGCATCAATATCCCCGAATCGATCTTTCAGCCCGATCGTCCCCGGATTGTCGAGCTCGAACGCGGTTCGGGTTCGGGTCGTAAAACGATCGCGATCGTCGACATAGAAGGAACGATCACAGGCGGGAGTGGCGGCTCGGGTTTCTTTGGTTCGTCGAGCACGGTCGTCGAGATGGAACGCAAGCTCGCGCTCGTCGAATCGGACGAGGATATCGCCGTCGTGATTCTGCGGATCAACTCGCCCGGAGGCGACGTGACTGCGAGCGACCAGATTTACAACGCGCTGCTCCGGTTCAAACAACGCACCGGTCGACGGGTCTACGCTTCGATGCAGGGAACTGCGGCTTCGGGCGGCTACTACGTCGCCATGGCCGCCGACGAAATCTATGCGCACCCGACGACGGTCACGGGATCGATCGGGGTGATTGCCACCTTCCCCCAGCTCGACGAGATGCTCGAGAAGATCGGCGTGAGTTTCGCCGTGATCAAGTCGGGTGCACGCAAAGATATCGGCAGCATGACTCGCCCGATCACCGACGAGGAGTACGAGATTCTGGAAGGGCTTATCGACAATTTCTACAACCGCTTCTTAGACGTTGTGAATAGTGGTCGCCCCAAGCTCTCGATGGACCAAGTGCGCGAGCTCGCCGATGGTCGGGTATTCACCGCGTCACAAGCCGCCGAGAGCGGACTCGTCGACGGAATCGCTGACCTCCATGAGGTGATCGCGAAGGCAAAGACACACACCGGCGGTGACCCCGATGTGATTCTCGTCTCCCCGGGTCTCGCCGAGTACGAGACGAGCGCCCACGCTCAAGCTCCCGTTCACCCGGCGCCTCGAGAGGGCGGTCTCGAATTTAGCTTGCTCAACGTCAAGGGTTCGACCGCGATCTTCCAGCCGCCTCGATTCAGCTACCTGTGGATCGGTCGTTGAGGGTGGGGGTTGATACGGCCCTCAAGTCGAGGTTGAGCACCATCTGCCACGGCCCTTCGAGAACTCAGAGCAATGCCCCTTCTTCGCCGCGCCATTGTCGCTTGAGCTTTCATGGGCCGAGACCGGTGGGAGTCGATTCGCCGAGCTCGGCGCTTCGCCCCCTCTTGCTGCTGGCCTTGGCCTTGGTCGGCTTCGGTTGTCGTCAGTTGCCGAGCGAGAACTCAGAAATTGAGAGTTGGTTCGACGAACACCGGCTGGGCCTCGAAACGATGGTGAGAATCGGTGAGACGCATCCGCATCTTCAGTATCCGCTCAACCAAGCGAGCGACGCGAGCCCTGAGGGAGAGGTGCTTGGCCAGATCCAAGAATTGGCGCGCGATCTTCAGCTCGACCACATCGCCTATCTCCGAACCGCGGACGAGCTCGAAGAGGTGCACTTTGGTTACTTTCGCGGGGACGGGCTCAAGAAGACGATTATCTTTACGCGAGTCACCGAGTCGCTCGACAAGCCGCCCGAAGAGGCGCTCTTTCTCTATAAGCCGCTCGGGAATACCGAGCAGGGAGACCCGGGTTGGTATCTCTCGACTCCCCGCTTTTCGAACTAGCAGCCCGCCCGAAAACTCATTCCGCGCGGGAGGCCGAGCTTCCTTCGCCCAGCGCCCCCGGCGAACCTCGACGTATGGCCAATACGCCTTCGGTTCGCCCGAGGCACTGGGCTCGAATTCTCGACCTCCCGCATCGAAAGCAGTTTTCGGGCGGGCTGCTAGTGTGATCGCGAGCCCTCACGCGACCTGGCACCGGAGCGGATACTTATCAGCGCGGGTAATCGTCCCGCGGGCAATCTCGCCGCTATGCGGAGGATCGGGTTGAAGTGATCTACCACGTGATCGGCCTGATCGGCAGCGCCTCGATCCTCACGGCCTACGCCTTGTCACAAGCGGGTCGCCTCGATGTGCACCGACCGACTTATCTCGTGCTCAATGCGATCGGGGCGGGGCTCGTCCTCGTCGACTTAAGTGTTCACCGCAATCTCGGCTCGACCGTGCTCGAGCTCGCTTGGCTCGGCATCAGCTTGCACGCCCTCTGGAAGTTTTGTCGCTCTCGAACTTCGGTCTCGAAAGAGTCGAGCGACTGACAAAGTAACCGACGAGGCCCGAGGCGAGCGCGACCCCGCCCCAGAAGAGCTGACTGACCTTGGCTTCCGAGAGCAGCCAGCCCGAAAGTAAGAGAGCGAGAGCCGCAACCACCTTTCCGCCCGGTATCTGGATCCCACTCTGATCTTTGCTGCGGTCGCGCGCACGAAAAACAAAGAGCGCGAGGCAGGTCGGGATGTACTGAGCGAAGCGAGCGACGACCGAGATGACCGCGAGTTCGAGAAAGCTACCCGAGTAGGCCACGATGAGCGTCAAGAGCCCCGTCACGAGGATCGCGACGACTGGGGTTTGGGTCCGCGGATGAACGTGACCGAGAACCCGGGGAAAGAGTCCAACGTGACTCAGCGCGTAGAGACAACGCGGTGATACCAGCGCGGAACCCGCGTTGATCCCAAAGACTGAAAACCAGATACCGAGTTGGATGAGCAGGGTGCCGCGCTGACCCAAGAAGGTCGCGGCGCTGTCGGCGACGGGGTTCTCGGAAGTTTCGAGGGTCGCGAGCGTACCCGTGGTACCCAACCAGACGAGCAGGTAGAGCGAGGTGACCAGCGTCGTGACTGCGATGAGCGCGCGCGGGACGCTGCGTTCGGGGTTTCGCATTTCGCCCGCTGGTACCGTGAGCACTTCGAAACCGACAAAGGCGTAGATCACGATGAGGGTCGCCCGAGCGATGGACTCGGCGCTCAATCCGTGCGGGGCGAAGGGCTCAAACCGCGTCGGCTCGACGAAGAAACAGGCTGTGGTCGCGAAGAGGGCGAGCGGGATGAGCTTGGCGGCGGTAAAGATGTTGGTGATCCAAGCCCCCAACTTGACTCCAACTGCGTTGATCGCGGTGAGTCCGCCGACGAGCCCGGTAACGACGAGCAGACGGTGATCGTCGACGCCCGCGTAGAGAAACGCACTCGTATTGACGAACCCGTGCGCGAGAGCTGCCCAAGAAACCACTCGGACGATCCAAGAGATCCAACCGACCACAAACCCTGCCAGCGGTCCAAAGGCCGCCTCCGCGTAGATCATCGGTCCCCCGGTCCCGCGAAAGCGACTCCCGACCTCGGCGAAGGTGAGCACGAGAAGGGTGCAAACGAGCGCCGCGAGGAGATAGGCGGTGATCGAAGCGGGACCGAGAAGGCTCGCCACTTCGCCCGGCAACAGAAAGATGCCCACTCCGATGACTCCGTTGAGTCCGATCGCCACCACGTCCCGAGTCCCGAGCGCGCGCTTGAGTTGGTTCTCCCCGCGTCGAGTCACGCCGGAATCCAGGTCACCCACTTCGTCACGTCCCATTTGAATTTTAGGATTCCCGCGTTGACGAAATCACCGGAGGCAGTGTTAGAAAATAGCTGCGCGGATTGTGATTCTTGATTCGTCAACTCGAGAAATCCGAGCGCAGCTCTTCCCATGCGCAGCGTAGCGGTCATGTTTCTCGTCTAAGCTGAACGCCCCGTAGGCTTCAGAGTACCGTCCATCTGAGGGACCGATCTGTAGGTCGAACTGGTTGGAATTTCCAGAGGGAACTGGATAGCAGCCGGCTATTCTTGTTTGAAGTGAGTCTCGGCCGGATTCGGTTGGATATTTCGCAAGCCTGACAAGGGAGGGAATCGCGGCTTGAGGAAGCTAGGAGAATGAGTTAGCGGTATCCTCTGAGATCTCTCGGATGGGGTGGGGTGAACTCCTGCCACGGGCTTCGATCGGGAGCCGATTCTTCGTATACTCTTCGTTCTCGCGGCCCTTATGCTCGCGTTAGGTGTGGCTCTTGTGTCGCGCTTGTTCACGTGACCCCGAGAGCTGAGTTTTTGTGCGAGTTTGTTGGCACCGTCTCGGACCAAAATGCGGCTGGCTCTATCCCGGCGTGTCGATCGGGCACGCTCATGGCTCCATCGTCGCTGAAACGCAGCTTCGCGGAACCAACCGCTAGGCTCTTTAGGAAGGCGTATCGTCGTGCTGAGTCAACGACTTGTCTTTTCGATCGTGTTCATTCTCATCGCCGGTCTCGGTTTCACAAAATCGAGTTCGGGTCAGTCCTACCGGTCGATCGACGGTCACGGGAACAACCTTAACAATCCGACCTGGGGCGCGGCCGACGAGCCGCTCTTGCGCACGGCCCCGCCCGGCTACTCAGACGGAGTATCGGCTCCGGCCGGTCCCAATCGTCCGAGCCCGCGACTCGTGAGCAACCTGCTCTGCGCGCAGGAGGTCTTGATGATCAATGGCCTGCAAGCCTCGGATTTTCTTTGGCAATGGGGCCAGTTTATCGATCACGACATCAGCCTGACCGAAACCCAAACCGAATCGTTTCCCATTCCGGTTCCGCTCGGTGACCCCTTCTTCGATCCCTTTGGAACGGGAACCGCAGTAATCGAACTCAACCGTTCGAACTTTGTCGAAGTGGCGGGGGTGCGCGAGCAACTCAACGAGATCACCGCATACATCGACGGATCGAGCGTCTATGGTTCGAACTCGACTCGAGCCGCGGCTCTGAGAACTCTCGACGGCACCGGACGACTCAAGACCTCCCCGGGTGATCTTCTCCCCTTCAACGTCGATGGACTTCCGAATGCTGAGCAGGCCTTTCTGCCCAGCGAAGCCTTCTTCCTCGCGGGTGACGTCCGCGCTTACGAACAGGTCTGACTCGCGGCGCTTCACACGCTCTTCGTCCGCGAGCACAATCGACTCGCGGGCGAGATCGCCGCGAATCAACCCGGACTATCAGGGGATGAAATCTACGAAGAGGCGCGTCGTCGGGTCGCGGCGCTCCTGCAAGTGGTGACCTATCAGGAGTTCTTGCCCATCCTCCTGGGGCCGAACGCCCTGTCTCCGTATGCGGGTTACGATCCGACCGTTGACGCGCAAGTCGCCAACGAATTCTCGACGGTCGCCTACCGCGTCGGTCATACGATGCTCGCCTCGGTACTCCTGCGTTACAACAGCGGCGGCGTGCCCAATCAGTTTGGCAACTTGCCGCTCCGCGACGCCTTCTTTAATCCGCTTCGGATTACCGACGAGGGCGGAATCGAGGGCGTGCTTCGCGGGCTCGCCGCCAAGGGAGCCCAAGAGATCGACCCGTTTGTGATCGATGACGTTCGTAACTTCCTCTTCGGTCCCCCGGGTTCGGGAGGGTTTGATCTCGCCTCGCTCAATATTCAGCGCGGTCGCGATCACGGTATCGCCGATTACAATTCGCTCCGGGTCGCCTACGGCCTTCCCGCCAAGTCGAGCTTCGCCGACATTACCCCCGATCCCAATTTGCAGGCCGCGTTCGCCGCCGCTTACGATTCTGTTGACGAGATCGACGCCTGGATCGGTGCGCTCGCAGAGCCACACCTCCCCGGGTCGATGGTCGGAGAGCTCAACTTTGTCATTATCAAAGACCAGTTTGAGAGATTCCGCGACGGCGATCGCTTCTGGTATCAGAACGATCTCAGCCCGGCCGAGCAGATCGAGGTCGAGAGCACGACGCTCGCCGACATCATCCGTCGCAACAGCGACATCACCGGAATTGCCGACAACGTTTTTGTCCTGCCCCGCTTTCGCCGGGGGGATATCAACCAGGATGCGGTGATCGATTTCAGCGACGTCGTCGCCTCGCTCGAGTATCTGTTTACTGACGGCGAGCCGGTCCAGTGCGAGAAGGCCTGTGACACCGACGATTCGGGATTGCTCGACCTCGCCGATCCGATCTTCCTGCTCGACCATCTCTTCGGTAGCGGTCCGGTGCTCGCGGCGCCGAGCCCAACCTGTGACTGGGAGCTCTCAGCCGACGCGCTTGGCTGTTACCAGAGTTCTTGCCAGTAGTGGTGGTGAACACTGCGCGGCGGACTGAATTCAAAGCGATCGCCTGGGTCGCGGGCTGTCTCTGGGGGCTCGCCGTCAGTTGCTCTCCTCAACTCTCACTTGAGTCGGGTGCGGGTCCGCGGCCGCAGAGCGAACCGGCGAGTCGACCCGAGCTATCGAGTCTTCTCCCCCACTCTCCCGCGACGGCTCGCCACGGTCATCGTGTCCACGACCTCGGTCAAACGCTGCTTCTCTTTGGGGGCTTCTCGCATCACAATCAGTCAGGGACCGACGAGACCTGGAGCTTCGATTGGAAACAGCAGAAGTGGACGCAGGAGGCGCCGCTCCTTCGCAAGCGCGCCTTCTTCGGTTCGGTCACGGTAAACGGCACGATCTACGCGATCGGGCAGACGCTCGAGCGCTGGGATCCCAAGGGCAGGCGCTGGCACGCTGTCGTCGACGAGTTGCGCTTCCCCAAGAACCATTTCGGGGCCGCCGCCGTCGGATCCAAGATCTACACAGTCGGCGGCTACCCGACCGAATTCGGCGCCTTTCTCGCTTACGATACCAAGACGCGCACCTTTGAAACGGTCCCGCCGCTCCCGCAGTATCAACCCGGCGACCACTTCCATTTTGTCTTCGCCGTCGCGGATCACCTTCACGTGCTCGGCGGATTGGTCGAGTCGACCCCCTCGCGTATTCACTACCGGTTCGACCCGAAAACTCAGCGCTGGGAATCAGCGCCCTCCCCACCCCGTCCGACTTGGGCGAAGTTTGCCAGCTGGGGAATCGTCGACGGGACCCTCTTTATCTTCGACGAACAGGGCTCGCTCGAATATCACACCAAATCAAAACAGTGGAAGCAGTCCGAAACCGTGCTCAAGCCGTTCCAGTCGATGCCGGGCTGCTTTGCGCGTGAGAACGCGCTCTACGTCACGGGTGGCCACGAGGCCAAGGGGGCAAACGAAGTGCGGATTTATGATCCCGAGCAAGGCCGCTGGCTTTCAAGGCCGTAAGCCGACTCGTCGGTGACTCGGTCGATGATTCCTGTCGATCAAACGTCTCAGTCGCCCTGGCAGCCCGCCAAAAAACTCATTACAGTTGAGGTTGGCGATATCGGGGCGCCTGGCCATCGCCGGAATGCACCCCTTTGGTAGTAAGGTCGAGAAGAGGATCCAAATGAGTTTATTGAGCCAGCTTCGTGAGATAACCGTCGTCGTCGCCGATACCGGAGATATCGAAGCGATCAAGCGACACCAGCCTCAAGACGCCACGACCAATCCCTCGCTGATCTATAAAGCGGCACAACTCGAGCAGTATCGGGATCTCGTCGAGGAGGCGGTTCAGTTTGCCAAGGGGCGCGCTTCGAATCCTCGCGAAGTGGTCGAGCTCTGGCTCGACAAAGTTGCGGTTAACTTTGGTCGATCGATCCTCGAGATCGTTCCGGGACGCGTGTCGACCGAGGTCGACGCGCGGCTATCGTTTGATACGCCGGGGACCATCGCGAAAGCGAAGCATCTGATCGACCTCTACGAGAGCGTGGGCGTCGATCGCAAACGGGTCTTGATCAAAGTCGCATCGACTTGGGAGGGAATTCGAGCGGCTGAACAGCTCGAGAAAGAGGATATCCACTGTAATCTCACGCTGCTCTTCAGTCCGGTCCAAGCGATCGCGTGCGCCGAAGCCGACGTCACCCTGATCTCTCCTTTTGTCGGCCGCATTTACGATTGGTACAAGCAGGCTCGTGGAGTCGACCATATCGAGCCAGCCGAAGATCCCGGGGTCGCTTCTGTGACCCAGATCTACAACTACTTCAAAAAGTTTGACTATACGACCGAGGTCATGGGAGCGAGCTTTCGCAATGCGGGTGAGATCATCGAGCTTGCCGGATGTGATCTCCTCACCATCGCACCCGAATTACTCGAAGAACTCGACGGTCGCGAGGGGACGCTCGAACGCAAGCTCGAAGCCACGAAAGCCCGAACCGAGGAAATCGACCGAATCGATCTCGACGAGGAGAAGTTTCGGTGGCACCTCAACGAGGATGCGATGGCGACCGAGAAGCTCGCCGAGGGGATTCGACGCTTCGCGGCCGACCTCAAGAAGCTGATCGAGTACGGCGCCGAGTTCGGTCTGAGTAGCGAAGCGGTACTCGCAAGTCGCTAGTGTCCTGTTCGAAAAGTTCGAGCAAGAATCGCCGGCCCTCGACCTCCC
>CAYZYD010000097.1:0-9683 GCA_964482505.1 uncultured Planctomycetia bacterium
CGTCATTCATGATTTCCCCCTCTTCGGATCGGTCGGTGTTCTGGGTGGTCGACGCCGGTTCGAGAAAGAACGCATAGGGTTCGGTGGAATCAAAATCTCGAACCACGGTCGGATAGCGCGCTTCGCGATAGCCCGGGGCGGTAATTACAAACGCGCTGCTCTTAAGTTGCTCGACAGAGATTTCGAGCGTACCAACCTGATCCGTCTCGCCCAGCAGAGTCGGCTCGGGATCGAGCCGATCCATCGTGTGTACGCTCGCGCCAGTTATCGGCAGCCCGCTCCCGAGATCGAGGACCAGAAGGGTCGGAAGTTCGACTCCCGCGGAGGACTCGGTGGATCGAGCCGCGATCTCAGGCGAGCTCGATTCGGGAGTGGCAGACCGAGCCGGGGGTGAGTGTTCCCAACTCTTCGAAGCGTCCCTTTGGAGGGGCTTTTCGTCGCTCGCTAGTCCGTCACTCCAGTCGCTCGCTGAATACGACTGGGTAAATGTCAGCACTCCCATCACCGCGATCAATAGCGCCAACACGGGAAACGAAACCCGAAGCGACGCGACGAGGCTCGTACCGTCAAAGGGCTCGGGAATTGACCAGAGTTCGAGCAGACCTTCTGGCATGCCCACAAGTGCGATGAGGCCGGCGCGCCAACGTTTGCGATCCCCGTAGACTCGGTCAAGTCGCTCGCGGAGCTGACCCAACCCTCGGGAGAGTTGGGAGCGGACCGTCGAGGCGGGGATCTCCTGCAACCTCGCGATCTCGTTCGCGCGTAAGCCTTGAAAGAAGTGGAGATAAATCACGGTTCGGTACGGGTCCTCGAGCGAACCGACCTCGCGCGCGAGAAGCTGTTGAGTTTCGAGCTCGGAGACGATATCGACGCTGCGCTGACCTTCCTGCGCATGGGCCGAACGCGTTTCGCGCTGCCGGCGACGCACTTCGGTTCGGTTGGCCCGTCGGGAGAGTGCGTGGACCACGACGGCGAGCCAGCGCCGCAACGCGCGCGGCTCACGCGGCGGCTTTTCGAGCGCAGTAATCCAGACCTCCTGAACCACGTCGTCGACCATGGTCTTGTCCCAGAGCAGGCGCCGCGCGAGTTGGCGTACCCAGCCACTGTTTTCGAGAAGGGTATCGAGATCTTCTTCGTTCATACCATGCTCAGGCAGTCGATCAAATTAGGCCGGACCGCACCCCGCGGCCTCTCGGGCCACCGCCAGGAGTGATACCCAAGGATACAGTTCCCGACGAAGGGGTGATTGTCTCAGACAATTTTGCCGCGCTTCCGTCGAGCATTGCCACCCCTCGCCGCAGATCCGCCGCATCTGGCTGAAACCACCAGAGATTGCCGAATTGTGTTACGACGCTTTCTGGCAAATGGCCCAGCTCTGATTCTTCCGACTTCTCGGGCAGCCGTCAGGGGTTGGTGCTGTTAATAAGGTGGCTCACACTGCTCAAGAAGAGGTCATAGTCACCGTCGAAGTGACACGTGGGCGAGACCGGGGTTGAGACCCCGGCCTGTAGTCGACACGGTCCCCAAGTATAGTCGCCATTTCCGATGCGCATCATGACGTCGTATTCCCAGATCCCTGCGCTTTGTCGTATGCCCTTAAAGTCGGTCCGCTTCAGTGAAGCTTCTTTTGAGGAGTGCTTGGGTATAGAGCCTTTGGAAGCCCGCGCGCAACGCGTTGCGCTCAGTCGGTCCTCCCGGAGTGGAAGCGACGAGGACAAAGTCGAGCCCGAGCTCTTTTGCATACTTGAGGCGATGGGCAATCATCGCCTGCTGAGCTCCGAGGCGACGATACCGAGGAAGGACCGATCCACCGAAGAACACGCCGACGCCTTGATAGAACTCAAACCCTGCACTGCCGACCGCCACACCCGCGCGTTCGACGATCCAAGCGGTCACTCGCTCGGCTCGGGCCACGCGCTCCATGATCGGCCTCATCCCCTCCGGGGCTTTCCCGTCGGGATAGAATCCTTCGAGGTGAAGATCGATGAAGTGCTCGATGTCGGAGTCGTCGTTCGCTGCGAGCTCCCGGAAGTATGTGTTGGAGTCGATCTGCGGAGAGTTTCCGGATACTTCACGCACGAGCACGTGTTCGAGATCATCGACTGAAAACCCCGCAGCTCCCAAACTGTGCCAGAGCGACATATCCGAGAAAGAAGTCAATTGGACCTTCGCAGGCCTTTGGTGCGCGTTGTAGAAATCGATCAACTCTGCTAACGCCTCCGGAGTAAATGGTGCGTCGACGCCAATTCCCGCGGCGAAGTCCGCCCAAGAGCCCGATTCGTCGCAGGCCATCCAGCCGCCGGCGAGTGGAGCTCCGGTGCCACCGACTTCGGCAAGGACGACAGCCATCCGCCGTTGGTCTTGGTCGGCGATGCACCTTGCGTCGGGCTTCCCCGATGCTGAAAACATCGTATTCCTCCAAACTCTAACGCGCGTTACTACCCGAGTCCGCTACCGCGAAGTCTTAGGACGCGCTGACAGCCCCACGACCGAGCGCGCGCTCATTAGAGGCGTGGCGCTTAAATCGACACACATGAACCCGCTCGCCGTGCACGGCGATGGCTGTCAAAGTCGACGCCAAAGAAAGTTAAGCTGTCCCGCCAATAACGGAATCAGGCTCAAGCAAAAAGCGAGGCTCCACCCACGGAGGCCCGGATCGGCGAGAGAAAGGACGGTCGCGAGCGGAGACCAGTAGATCGTCAGCAGTAGCAATCCAAGGCAAAGTCCCAGCGCCAACCAGACCCACCTATTCTCGGTCACTTCATTGCGGATCCAACCGGAACCGTAGTTCCGCATGTTAAAAACATGCCAGAGTTGCGCGATCGCCAAGGTGAGGAACGTGACGCTCGTCGCCTGTTGATCGGTGAGCTCGAGGGCAGTCCTCGCAATCCAGAGCGCTGATAGCACACTCGCCGCCATAACTCCCCCGAGTCCAAAGATGCGTTGCCAATGTCGGCGCGCAACGATCGATTCGCGCGGATCGCGAGGTGGTTCCGTCATCAGCGCGGGGCTTCCCCGGCAAACACCGAGCGCGAGGGCGGGGAAGACATCGGTCACGAGATTGAGAAAGAGGATCTGGAGCGGCAGGATCGGGAGAGGGCCTTGGGTCACCGCGCCGAGTCCGACCACGAAGATCTCGCTCACGTTACAGGACATAAGATAGACGACAAACTTTCGGATGTTGGCAAAGATCGCTCGCCCTTGCGCGACCGCGGTGACGATCGTGCCGAGCTCATCGTCCCTAAGCACCATGTCCGCCGCTTCGCGCGCGACTTGAGTCCCGCGGATCCCCATCGCGATTCCGATGTCGGCCTTCTTAAGCGCCGGCGCATCATTAACCCCGTCACCCGTCATCGCGACGACCTCGCCGTTCAACTGGTGAAGCTCGATGAGATCGAGCTTCTGTTGAGGAGAGGCGCGCGCGATGACGGCACTCCCGAGTAATTGTTCCTTCTCGGACTCGGAGAGTTCGTCGAGTGGCTTGAGCGATCGACCGTCGACGAACGCGACGGGATCGCCGGGCTTGGGATCGATCAACCCCACTTCAGTCGCGACGGTCCACCCGGTCTGACCGTGGTCTCCGGTCACCATGACCAAGCGAATTCCCGCCGCTTGGCACTCGTCGATCGCCGCGCGAACTCGAATGCGCGGCGGATCAAAGAAACCGACGAGTCCGACAAGTTCGAGCTCTTTAAAGTCAAACTGGTCGGCGGATTGGATCTGGGCCACCGCCAGCGCGAGCACTCGCTCGCCCCGCGCTGCCATCGTCTCGGCAAATTCAAACCACTGCGACCTCGCCTCCGAGGTCAACGGCTTCGATCCTTGCGGGCCCATGAGACTCGACGAAACTTCGAGAATCGTCTCGGGCGCGCCCTTCACGGCGACCCAAACCGCTTCGCCTCGCCCGTGCAGTGTCGCCATTCGCTTTGTCTCGGGGTCGAAGGCGATTTCGTCGATTTCGGGGAATTCCATCTCGAGGCCCGCTGGCTCGATTCCCGCCTTGGCCGCCACGACGAGCAGAGCGACCTCGGTCGGATCCCCGGTCGCAGTCGGTTCGCCTTCGGGTGATCGACCGAGCGTCGCGTTGTTACAGAGCGCCGCGATTCGAAGCGCTTCTTCGAGTTCGGGTAGCGCGGCGAGGTCCACTTCAGCGCCGTCGAGCAAAAAACGTCCATCGGTAGAGAGCCCGGTCCCTTCGACGCGAACCTCACCCCGAGCGAGTCGAAGCTCGACCACGGTCATCTTGTTTTCAGTCAACGTCCCGGTCTTATCGGTCAGGATCATCGTCGTCGAGCCCAACGTTTCGACGGCGGCAAGCTGTTCGACGAGGGCGTTCTGCCGCGCCATTCGCCACATGCCACGCGCGAGCGCCACGGTTGCCACGATCGGCAAACCTTCGGGTATCGTCGCGACCGCGAGTGCGATCGAGGTTTCAACCGCGAGGAAGAGTTCGCGCCCTGAGAGAAAAATCGCGACGGCCGTCAACGCCGCAATTGCGAGGGTTACTCCGATCAGCCGACGCGCCAGTCCAGCGAGTCGTTTCTCAAGGGGCGTCGCCTCGGGCTCAGCCTCCTCGACAAGGGCTGAAATCAGACCGAGCTCAGTCGCCATGCCCGTCGAGACGACCACCGCCTCGCCCGTTCCCCGCGTGACCGCAGTCCCTTTGTGCAGCATCGAAGTGCGTTCGGCGAGGCTCGTCGATTCGGAGACGGTCGCGACCCCTTTATCCACGGGAAGCGACTCACCCGTCAGCGGTGATTCGTCGAGCTGGAGCCGCGACGCTGAGAGGAGTCGGACGTCCGCTGTGAGAACATCCCCCGCTTCGAGCACGACGATGTCCCCGGGCACCAGCTCGCTGGCGGGAATTGTTGATACGGCGCCATCTCGGCGCACGGTGGTCTCGGCCTGTCCGAGATCCCTGAGCGCTTCCATTGACCGCACCGCGCGCCGCTCAGTAAAAAACCCAATCGCCGCGTTAATCACTATGACAGCGAGCACGGCAAATCCCTCGACCGGCTCGTCAAAGGCGAAGGCTGCGGCCGCCGCCGCGAGCAAGAGCACCACAATCAAGTTGGCAAACTGGTCGCAGAGAATACTCCAGACGCTGCGTCGCTCGACGTGGCGCAACAAGTTGGGACCGTACTCTTTGAGGCGCCGACTCACCTCGGCTGCACTGAGCCCTTGCGCTTGTGTCGTCTCGAGACCCTGGAGTAGTTCCTCAGGTGTCGCGGCCCAAGGAGCCTCAACCCTCGCGGGCGATTCTACGGTTGAGTTCAATCGACTCCCTCACTCAACGGCTGAAACGGCTTGTGGAAGTAAAGACTCGCCACCTCAGTTTAAGTTTCCTTCGTGGTCGACCTTTGAGACATCGATCGCGGTGACCGCGCGATAAGAGCCATATTGAGATTATCTTCTTTAGACGTCGGGAAGCGTCAGCCTCAAGATCTCTTCCGCCACGCTCGGATAGTGCCGGGTCAGCTCAAGTCGCGAGCCGGCTTCAAAATCCTCGTACTCAAATCCTGGGGCAACCGTGCATCCCAAAAGCGCTACCGATCCTCCGTCGACCAGTCGACACCCTTGCCAATGCCCCGCCGGGACCAAGACTTGAACCCGCTGACCCGCGGCCAGATCAGAGCCAAGGACGATCTCACGCACTCCTCCGTCGGGCGAGAGTTGAAGCATTTTCGTGGGATCCCCGTAGTAGAAGTGGAAAATTTCATCACCGCGCAACCGGTGGAGTCGCGAACTCGTGGCTGGGGTTAACAAGTAGTAGATCGCGGTCGAAGCCGCCCTTTCCCCGGGATAGTTGGGCAGTGCCGACGACGGCAGCGAATTCGGAGAGCGGTAGGTCTCGCGAAAATAGCCCCCCTCAGCGGGGTGCGGCTTGAGCTCGAGCTTTTTGATGATCTCTTCGGGGGTCATGCCGAGAGTGTGCCACGGAAGCAGATCGGCTTTAAGCGGTTTTGATAGGGCGCGCCGGGTCTGCCGAGCCTTTGGCCCCGCTCGGCGAGTCTTGCTGCTGATTCGAGTTGCTGCGCACCACCCCAAATTTGCTAAGCTCCCGGATCAGGGCAGCAGAAGTCGATCCCGAACCGACGTTTGATTTGAGGCGCGTAGAATTTGCCCGCTTACCGCAACCGCCGGCGCTCGACGCATTGAAACCTGCGATAAGCGTTGGGGTGGTTCACGCCCCCATTTGTCGCCCGCCTCGACCCGAATGACCACCCTGGCGGGCTGCTCGTTGAGTTCTTGCGATTCTGACGCGGGCTCTCTCGACACGAAAGCGGTCTCCTGAGAGAGTCAACGGCCGGTTACCATAGCGTCGGTTGGCAGGGGATTCCGGATGAGGATACGGTGGATGGCCAAACGACAAACGGGCGATGGATTCGAAGAGTACCGCAGCTATCTCTGCCTCCTCGCCCGAATCGAACTCGATCGCAAATTGCGGGGCCGCCTGGACCCCTCGGACATCGTTCAGCAGACACTGCTCGAGGCCTATGAGGGGCGTGACCAGTTCCAGGGCGAATCCGGCGCGCAGCGCGCCGCCTGGCTCCGCCAGATCCTCGCTCGAAACCTCGCGGATGCTGCCCGTGACCACGGTCGAGCCAAGCGCGACGTCGCCCGCGATCAATCTCTCGAAGCTTCCCTTGACGCGTCATCGCAACGGCTCGCCAATTGGCTCGCAGCCGACGGCTCCTCCCCGAGCCAACACGCGGTGGAACACGAAGAAATTCGTCGCTTAGCTAGTGTCCTGTTCGGAAAGTTCGAGTGAGAACTCGGCGAGCCATTCGGCCTTCCTGGCTAGGCGCCGCGACGCAAGTCGGATTGGTAACTCCTTCGAGGAGCGGCAACAACGCCAGGGAGGTCGAGGGCCGGCGATTCTTGCTCGAACTTTTCGAACAGGACACTAGTGCGCTCGGAGAGCTCGATGACGCAGAGCTCGACGTCATTGTTCTCAAACATTGGGGCAACCGAACCCTGCCTCAAATCGGCACCGAACTCGAACTCAGCAAATATCAAGTCGCCAAAACTTATCGCGAGGCGCTCGAGCGAGTGCGGGCAGAGTTGGAAGGCGGTCATTGAATACGCCGCGGAAGGTAAGCTTTGATCTCTTTTTTCTCTGTAGTGGCTTAACCTTAATTACCCGCACCGGGCTTCGTTTGAAACTCGTCGAGCCTGCCGAGCAGATCAAAAATAGAGCCCTCTCGCCAAGCGAGAAGGCTCTCTCCAGTTCTTCAGTCGACGACCGACTCTCAGAACGAATTAGCAGTTCGGCTGACCACCAGGACATTCGAGTGCATCACTCGTGGTCGGATCGGCTCCGCAGCCGCCGGTCGCGGTCGACGGTTCCGGAACTGCCGGCGATCCCGGAACAAACAACGCGTTCAAGAGATAAATCGCGTCCGCGATGTTCGTCGAGCCGTCATCGTTTATGTCTGCTGCGTCGGGACAAGACGGAGCCGGCGAGCCCGGCACGAACAGCGCATTGAGAAGAAATACTGAGTCGGCGATGTTGACACCACCGTCAGCGTTGACGTCTGCCCGCAAGAACTCATCGACCGGGGCTGCCGCAGGCGCCGTCAGGGCAACGAAACGGCAAGCGCAACAAACGCTACCGAGGTCGGTCGCCACCGCCGTCATGGGGTCGACGGTGATCAGGTGCCCCCGCAACTGCACTGTGTTGTCAGCCGTCAAAGTGTAGAGGGTGCCATCGGCGTCGAATTCGAGGGCGGAGTAGAAGAGGCTTGCGCCAAAACCCGGAAGCGAAACCTGCCCGATCGACGATCCAGCTCCTGAGATCAGATCGATCGAGATGAGTTCACCCACGCTTCCCCCAGCGGATATCCCGTACATGATGCCTGAGTTGACGTCAAAGGCGAGGCCGCCCAAGGGAGTCGGCCAAGTTTGGCCGAGGACGAGGGTCACATCGCCGGTAGTCAGATCAATCGTGGAGAGAAACGTCGGTTCTCCCCCGCCTGCGGTGGTCAGCCCTGCGTAGAGATCGTCATCAACAAACTCCATGGCCGTAATGACATTACCCTCGGGAGGAAAATTGAGCGGTAACGTACTGGTGATCAGACCGGTCACTGGATCGACAATGCGAAGTTCGTCATTGAAGTAGGCGTAAATCAAATCGTTACCGAATTCGATTTCGGGCACATTGATCCCCGGATTACCCGCGCCGATCGCTTCACTGCCTAGACTCATGGCATCGATACTGACGGGGCGAGAGACCCCCTGCTCCCAGGCGTAGAGAGTGAGCTCGTTGACGGGTCGCGGCTGGCCACACGCAAAGAAGACGTCCACGTTGTCATCAAAGAAGTTCCCAACGACGAGATCGGAGACAGCGTCACCGTTGAGATCGACGGCGAGGATGGGAGTCGGACCCGAGCCGGGATCCAGAGGAGGACAGAGGGTGAAGCCGCCAGTGCCGTCTCCGCGATAGACAGTGATGTCACTGCTGCCGCCATTGGCTACAGCAAAGTCGAAATGGCCGTCGCCGTCGAGGTCGCCCGCGCTGGTGCTAGCCGCAAAAAAGCCCGCGGGGAAATCGACGGGCGCCGCGAATCCACCCGTGCCGTCACCAAGCAAGATCGTCGCTTTGTCGCCGTCTTGAATGGCAACCACGAGATCGATCGCACCGTTTTCGTCGAAATCAGCGGCATCGAGACTACGCGCCGTGGCTCCCACTGGGATGTTGAGAGCCGCACCGAGAGACCCCGTCCCATCCCCGAGCAACACCGAGACGTCACCCGAACCAAAGTTGGCGGTGGCGACGTCGAGATCGCCATCATTGTTAAAGTCGACCGCTACGATCGAAGTGGCGCCAGCCCCAGCCGGAAAGCTCGTGGGCATCCCAAAGCCACCCATTCCGTCGCCTAACAGGATGGTGACGGCATTGCCGATGTTGTCAGCGATCGCGAGATCGACATCGCCGTCTTCATTAAAGTCGCCGATCGTGACGTCTTCGGGAGCCGTTCCTCCCGGGATCGCAACAGCAGGAGCGAACGCTCCGGTTCCATCGCCAAACAGCAAGAGGAGGTTGTCCCCGCCAATAAAATTGGTGACCGCGAGATCGAGGTGGCCGTCGTTATCAAAGTCCGCCGTAGTAACACCACCAACCGCCGAACCCGCGGCGACGTTGCCGTTGTTAGCGAATTGGCTAGATCCCGTGGCAAGCAATACGGAAACATCGTTTCCATTGAGATTCACTACAATGATGTCGATCAGGCCGTCTTCATTGTAATCACCACTAGTTAGGGTCCAGGGAGCGACGCCGGCGTCGAAGATTCTCCGTGACTCAAAACCAATGTCTCCCGAGGCTGTCGACGACAGGAGGACCCCGAGGAGGAGCAATGCGATGCTCTGCAAAGTGTAGTGCTTCATCTGAAGCCTTTCTCACAATCGAATGTATCCGCGGATTCTAACCGCACTTCTTCGCGACTCCGACCGCCCGAAAAGTCACTCCGGTTGACGTCACGCAGCAATTTGGCCTAACGCTTTGACCGCCGACATTTTTGGCCGCTGGCCGTTGGCCGTTAGCCGTTAATGCCATGGGCCGTCGATCTCTGCGCGTCGACGGCATGGTTACCGAGCCGTCATCTCAGCAACCTGTTTTCGACACACGAGACTTACCCATCCCTTCAGGTTAGGATCTCAGCGCCGGCCACGAGGGATCATGG
>CAYZYD010000098.1:0-9671 GCA_964482505.1 uncultured Planctomycetia bacterium
CGGTCTCCCGAGCGTGTCCGATTCCGCGGCAACTCATCTCTCCTACCACCGAACCCATACTGCCTCGCAGGAATCTCGAATCGGAGACCCCTAACACCACCGGGTGAGTGGCGATGGTCGCTTCTCCCATGCGACAGCCATCTTTGAGTCCGGTCTTCTTCTGCACCTCGTCGAGTCGCTCGCGGTAGGAACGTCGAGCCACGAACTCAAGCGGGTCGGTCGGTTCGAGATCGGTGAAGAGCGGCTCAAAACTGCCGGGATCGCAGAGAAGCGCAATGCGTTCGTCGGAAGAGATCTCGAAGTGAAAATTGCACTCGGGGCATACGTTACCTCGCTCGAGCACGAGGCTCCGGTAAATCATCTTCGAACAGCTCGTGCACCGCATCCAGAGACCCGAGGGCACGTCTCGGCGACGGCGAAACGTCCGGGGCTCAGAGGCCGGTTCGGGACGGCTATCGTTCATACCTGATTCGATTCCTCTCGGATCAGCGCTTGGAAGCGGGAGATCGTATCACGAATCGGCGGCTGGCCAAAGATCGCCGACCCCGCCACAAAAACGTTCGCACCCGCATTTCGGGCGGTCGGCAGAGTCTCGAGGTCGATTCCCCCGTCGACCTGGATCCAGAGTGGCTCGCGCCGCCGTTCGAGGAGGGCTGGGATCTTCTCGAGTGGACCCGGCATGAACGCCTGGCCCCCGAAGCCCGGCTCAACGGTCATGACGACCACGATATCAAGCTGGTCGAGATACGGAAACAGAGCCTCGACGGGGGTTTTTGGTTTGATCGCGAGGCCCGCCTTGCAGCCTCGCCCACGAATCTCTTCGAGTAGCTCGGCGGGATGGTCGAGCGCCTCGATGTGGAACGATACGATATCGGCACCGGCTTCGACGAACTCGGGTGCGTACCGGCCCGGATCGGAGATCATCAAATGGCAGTCAAGGGGCAGTGGGGTGTGGGAGCGAAGAGACCTGACGACCGGAGCTCCGATCGTCAGGTTGGGAACAAAGTGACCGTCCATCACGTCGACGTGAATCCAGTCCGCTCCCGCTGCCTCGACCTCGGCGCACTCGGCCCCGAGCTTGGCAAAGTCAGCCGATAAAATACTCGGAGCGAGACGGCAACCGCCGTGATCGAGTCTAGGCTTCTTCATAGGACTCCTCTGGCTTCTCTTGACCAAACTCTCCGCTGGTTCGATACCCAGGTCACAATGACGAGTCAAGCAGTCCGCCGCACGCACAGGGACCGAAGCACGCGCAGGGACCGCAGCAACCGCAGACCGGTTGAAGGGCTTCTTCGGTCAACTCTCGGTGAAAAAGAGTGACCGGCGTTATGCCGAGGTGCTAGCAGCCCGTCAAAGTTCGCGGACGCCAATTTGGGCCCTGGTTCGCGCGCAGTAATCGCGCCAGCTCATCTCGAACGTCCCGGCCGCGATCATAACGATACCGAGACCAAATCGCTTGGCCAATTATCACCCTCCGATAAGGG
This sequence comes from uncultured Planctomycetia bacterium, assembly GCA_964482505.1. Taxonomy (GTDB): domain Bacteria; phylum Planctomycetota; class UBA8108; order UBA1146; family JAJFFE01; genus CAYZYD01. The sequence continues at coordinate 1,485 of CAYZYD010000098.1, forward strand.
CAACTTAACGCATTCTGCCCCGCTCTTTGCGACTCGTTCAATCTTGCTGCACGGAGTTAAAGAACCGCCCCGAAGCCTGCCGATACCGTGATTGTTGGCGAGCTCAGCGGAGACGCTTGAGCCCAAGATCAGAAGTGCAGATTAGCAGCCCGCTCAAAAAATACTCTGGTTGAGACCGGTTGTAATAAACGCCTGAACTTCAGCAGAGTGGTCGTATCACCGATATGACGGACTCTGCGCCAGTCCAGGCGCTCAAGCTAGGCTGCTAGGTGTCGACTACAGACTGCGCATTCTCATTGGAGAGCGAGTTCCGGAGTGGAATTTGTCGCGGAATTACCCGAGATCAAAGAAGAGCCCATCCAGGAGTGGTCGATTGCACCTGATCCTGTTCTCAAGAACCGAGTGATCGACGACATCATTCACTTCCTGGGTCAACGCCACTCTCTCGGCCCTTCGGTGCTGTTCAAATACCGACTCTGTCTCGACGAAGCCATCACCAATGCTGTGACCCATGGAGCCCGAGGAGTCGACGATCCCAAGATCAAAATACAGTTCTTCTGGTCGGAAACCTCGTGGGTCCTACTCGTCGAAGATCCGGGAGAAGGGTTCGATCCCCAGCAGGTACCCAATCCGACGGACCCCGGCAACGAGTTTCGCGAGCAGGGGCGCGGAATTCTCATCCTCGAGCGCTACACCGATCGCTTGGTTTACTCGGAAGGTGGCCGTATCCAGGCCTTTTGGATGAAGACCGACGATCTCAAGTGACGGATAGGAGTGAGGCGAGTCCTCACTCAGGACCATGGACGGCAGCGAGGGGTGGAATTCGGGCGCACCGGGCGATGGAGAAGACTCGGATACTAGTTATTGGGCGAGACAAAGATTCCGCGTACGCACTCCGGAATGTCTTTGAACTCGGAACCTACGAGCAAGAAGTCGCGCTTGGTCTCGACACCGCGAAGACGATCTTGACCACGCGACACCTCGATATCATCGTCCTCGATCCCGGGGTCTGTCTCGACGAGGAGTTCGACCTCGTCGACTTCCAGCTCGACCACGGCCTCGAGATCCCGATGATCATCGTTGGGGGCGAATCGACCGGAGTCCGGCGGCGGATCCGCAGTAAGCGCGGTGTGAAGGTGCACAGCGTTCCCGCGGACGGCTTCAAACTGCTTGAATACGTCAAGCAGATGAAAGAGCCCGAAGAGACGACCTGACGAACTTCCACTCGAGCAGCGAGAGCGCGTTGCTTGAACCGGACGGCCGCGTTATCTTTCGCGGGCCCTTCGTCGAGAGCAATCGTGAATCCTCATCCTCCCTCGATTGCGCCGAGAAATTCGTCGGACCCGATTCCCTCTACTAACCTCTAAAGGCTCAACCGATGCCCTCCCTGATGAAAACTGCTCGAGAGGTCTCCGCCCGCCGTCGAGCCGCTCGTTTTCAGCGGATCGAGGAGCGCATCCTCGCACTCCCCAAACCGATCAAGATTATCGACATCGGCGGCACCAACGAATTTTGGGAGAGTGCAGGCTGGACAACTCGACCCGAGGTGCACGTCACCTTGGTCAACCTCTTCCCGCAAGAGCAAAAGCACGACAACGTCCTCCCTGTCCAAGGCGACGCTACCGCTCTCGACTACCGCGACGATGAATTTTCACTCGCCTTCTCGAACTCCGTTATTGAGCACCTTTTTACCTACGAGAACCAGCAGAAGATGGCCGCGGAAGTCGATCGTGTCGCTCGCGCCTATTACGTCCAAACTCCTAACTTCTGGTTTCCGGTCGAGCCGCATTTTCATTTTCTAGGTTGGCACTGGCTGCCCGAGTCGATCCGTATCGAAATCCTCCGCCGCCGGACCTGCGGTTTCCGCCCCAAGACCCCTGACCTTGATCGAGCCAGAGAGTCGGTCCGCGAGATCCGGCTGCTGACTCGTAGCGAGCTCAAGAGACTCTTCCCCGGGGCTGAGATCGAAGCCGAGAAGATGTTCGGACTCGTCAAATCGTGGATGGTGCTCAAGGGTCTCTGAAGCAGAGCAGCCGCTAACGCGGTCGTTCTCGCTCGGAGTTTTTGCGGGTGGTCGGTTGCACTCGGACATAAAGCTGAGGGCCGAAGGCTTCGTGCCGATCTGCATAGTAGACGATTTGCCAAACCGGGTCTTCTTCGAGTCGCTCGAGGAGGCCGCGGCGCCGAGGATTGCGCCGCGGGTCGTCGATCAGAACGGCGCGCACCTCAGCGAGGTGTTCGCTGAGAAGAGTGCGCGCCTCTTCGACATCACGCAAAGCCGCTCGAGACTCGGGACTGCCCTCCTCTTTGAGCCTCGCGAGTCCGGCGGCGGGGATCGAATCGACCTCGAGCGCGAGTTGGTGGAGGACGAAATAGCGAGGTCCGTAGACGCTGTTCCGCGAATCGATCGAGGGCTCGAGCGATCCGCGACTTCGCCACGCGACCACACCTCCGTAGTGATACTCACAGAGGACGGGGCCCGTGAGCTTGAGCGACTCGACCAAGATGTCGACCTCTTCGAGTGGCAAGTAGCGGTCTCCTCGACCGGCTCCCGGCTCATCCTGCCAACCCCAACCCGCCGGACGCCAAGGCTCACCCCACCGGTAGGGAAGCCCTGCGCTGAGCAAAATGAGGCCAGCGCCCATCGGGACGAGAGCCGCGAGACGCGTAGAAATTCCCAACCGAGGGAGGAGCGGCAATATCGCGACCGCGAGCAGGGCCGCAAAGCGTTGAGAACGGACGGTGAGGACGAGCGCGAGCAAGACGAACGGACCGTAGCGCCAAAGCAGCGGTTCGGTCAGCGTTCGGATCCTCCAACCCACGAGACAGACGAGAATAAAGCTCACCGTAAAAGCCACCGTCGAGCGGAAGCTCAAGTTCCAAGCAGGCTGCCACTCCTCGATACGCGAATGAAAGACAGGATCGGAGACAAGCCCGAGAGTATGCTCAAGTCCCGAGGCCAAGGAGGGCTGCGAGTAGATCGGTAAGCAACCGGCGAGAGCCGTGAGAGCCAGTCCGAACACGAGAGTCCGACGCGACCAGGAGATCGAGTTGGGTTGGCTCCCCGGGAGCACCGCCAGCCCGGCTGCGAGCACGACGTAGCCGAGCCAGTAGCTGCCGTGAAGGTTCACCCACAACAAAAAGAGCGCGGGAATCCAGAAGAGAGAGTGGGGCTTTCGAGCCGATCGGGCGAGCAGCCAGACGAGGGTGAGGATGATGATTAAGAAGAGGAGATGCGGACGAAGCATCACGCGCGGGCCCGCGATGAGCGCGACGGGCAAGCAGTAGATGAAGATCGATCCCCAACTCTGGCCGAGCTCGCGGGCAAGGGCTGCCATCGTCACAAAGAGTAGCCCCCCGAGTAGCACGACGAGCAGCATCAGCCCGTGACTCCCGGCCATTCGATCGACGGCCGCGAAGATGACCCCAGCCAGCCACTCGTGCGGAAACCACGATTCCGTTTTCTGTACGAAGCTGAATGGATCGTGCGCCGGAATCGAGCCGTGGTCGAGGATCCATCCACCGATTGCCAGATGCATCGGCAAGTCGTTGTTGACCAAGGGGTGCACAGCGAGGGCCGCGCCAGGGAGGGCGGTGAGGGCGAAAGCCACTCCCGGAGCTGGCCAGGAGGATTCGACAGGTTGAGGCTCTGGGGGCGACTCTGTGTCAGCTGGATTTGGCTCAGCCGGATTTTTCTCGGATTTCGGGAGCTGAGGCGTCGGGTGACTGCGCTTTCGCTTGTTTGGTACCATTACCCTTGGCATTCTCGATATTGTCAGTCGGGATATTCTCGGTCGGGATTGGGAATGTTCACCCGAATCGACGGATCGAGCCTTCCCATGGGTTCATTCGATGTCTCAGCGTTCAACCGATCGATTCCCCCTTCTCCAAGGGGGCGAACCGATGGGAAGGTTTTGCTCGCATGACCGATCTCGCCACGCTCTTCGTCCGCTCTTCGTCGGGTCGTCTCAAGCTAGAATATCTACCGCGAATTCAGAGTGCTCTCGAGATTCTCGATAATGAAGACCTCTGGTGGAAACCCAAAGAGTTCGCCAACTCGGTCGGCAACCTACTGCTGCACCTCGAGGGCAATGTGCGCCAGTGGATTATCGGTGGAATTGCGGGCAAACAGGTCTTGAGGGATCGCGCTCTCGAGTTTAGCGCGGGGAGCGCTCGAGAGGCAGGGCTTGTCGGTCAGAAAAGCGACGAGCCCGACGACGAGACTGTAGACCTAGAGGAGACAACGGTCGACGCTTCGCAGCTCCCCACGACCCACTTTCTGCCCGAGAAGGCAGTCCTCTTCCGCAAGCTCGCTGAAACGGTTGAGGTGGCCACGCAGATCATCGAGCGCTGCGAGGCTTCGGAACTCGAAGCGGCGTTGACGATCCAAGGATTCAAAACCACGGGGCTCGACGCGATCTACCATGTGGTCGAGCACTTCGCTTGGCACACTGGTCAAATCGTCTACGTCACCAAAGAGCGCTCAGCCCGGGGCAAGAGCTTACGATTTTACGACGACGACGAACTCAATACTCGACAGGATTAGCCGACCCGCTGGCGTATCCGATTCCAAGCTTCCTGGGTATCGGGAAGTGCACTGTTCTTCAAACAAGAAAAGAACGGTTGCCCGAAGCGGGCAACCGTTCTTTGGACGGTGGAGTCTTCGCTTATTAAGAGTACAGCTTATTCGATTGGAGCGTCGGTGACGCTAGCAGTACCACTAGTAGCGAATCGGATCACCCCAGACTCGTCACAGAAGAAACCACGCTCACCGGTTCGACCAGCGATTTGCGGGTCAGCGGTAACCGTATAGGTTTGCGTCGAAACTTGAGTGTAGATGAAGTCGTAACCCGACTTAGCGCCAGCACCGAGGACGTCGTCGATGTAGCCTTGGGTTCGAAGATCGCCCAGCGAAGGTGCATATTCGCCGAACCGGGTGCGGTATTGCTCATTTACCGTCGACAGAGTTCGGAGACTCGAAACAGCCGACGCTTCGTTACCCGAGATACGAGCAGCCAAGAGACTCGGGATAGCGATAGCGGCGATGATTGCGATAATCGCGACGACGATCATGAGCTCGATGAGCGTGAAGCCTTCATTACGCTTTTGCATGAGCGTTTCCTCCTCTAGAGAGTGAGCCTAAGAGTGACCAGAAAAATCCTAGTGATACCTCGTAAACGGGAGTCGACTCCGCCGTCGTTGGTTTCCGCTCGAGGTCACGAACGTTATCCCTCAAAGCAAGCTCGAGGCCACGTGACGGCGCGTTCATCGCATTCGATCTAGAGCGCAGCCGCCTCACGTGTTAGCTCGGGTGACAACATATGTCAGCGGCCTTTTTCGGACCGTAGGTGACACAAAGAGTCTGACGCTCCGTGTCGAGGGGCCCGGAAGTGTCAACTGGTATATCGGGGTGAGTGCGGCGAGTTCTGAACAGATCGCTTCGACTTCGAAGTGCAAGTTCCGAATAAGCGCTGCTTGCGGTTTGAGCATCGAAAAAGCTTCTCCAGCTCGGAGATGAAACTCCGGCGCTGGAGAAGCCTGGTCACTTTGCTCGATTGAGAAGGTTAGGAGAGCTGAAGTGGGGTAGGCAGCCGACTATTCAATCGGCGCGTCCGTGGCACCCGCGGTCCCGGAAGTCGCAAAGCGAATCACCCCGGACTCATCGACAAAGAAGCCTCGCTCCCCCGTGCGACCCGCGATAGTAGGATCTGCCGTGACCGTATAAGTCTGAGTCGAGAGTTGCGAATAAGTAAAGTCGTAACCCGACTTCGCTCCACTACCCAGGACATCGTCGATATAACCTTGAGTGACAAGGTCTGCTAGCGACGGTGCGTACTCGCCAAAACGGGTTCGGTACTGTTCGTTCACCGTGGCGAGAGTCCGCAAACTCGAAACAGCCGAAGCTTCGTTCCCGGAAATTCGAGCGGCGAGGAGACTTGGAATCGCGATAGCAGCAATAATTGCAATGATCGCGACAACAATCATGAGCTCGATGAGAGTGAAGCCTTCGTTTCGCTTCTGCATAACGTAATCCTCCTGTTCCTCTAAGAGAGGGAATCCGAGAAAGGCCTCGAGTAGAGGTAGGGACGTCCTTCCTCTCTCTTGGCACAGCCGGTGTCCTAGGAAGCAAGCCAAACGCCAAGATTCACGGTTCTGGCCAGGGAGAGCACTAGCGACGCGAGACTCGGAACTTATAGAGGAGTCTTGAAATTCGTACGTGCTACTTCGGTTCTCGAGCGACAAGATGGGTTGAACGCTCCGGGTCAAACCGACGCGTCATGTCAACTCAGCTCCGGTCCCAAGGCACGAATCTGGAGCTCTGGATTCTCAAATCCCCGATAGCGGTTCACAGTCGGCTCGACAATCGCCGAGAAGCGTCGCCGGTTTGCCTCGAGCCAGTGCGCTTCCTCCGCTCCCCCAAAATAGACCGCCCGCAACGCAGTCTGGCCGCCGGAGACAGTGCAGCTCAGGTGATTCTCCGACCGTCCGATGATCCGCAGATTCCCTCGTACTTCGAGATCCTTGATCAAGAAACGTGGTACGGGATTACCTTCGCCAAATGGCGCTAACCGTTCGAGCTGTCGGCAAAAGGGCAGGGTGATATCCGAAAGCGACAACTCAAAGTCGTAGCGCTTCACCTCATGACACTCGGAAGTCTTGAGCGTGTCGACGAGGCAGCGTCTGAACGCCTCGACACTTTCGCTGACAATACGAACGCCCCCGGCGAGGGCGTGGCCGCCGATCGATTGGGCGAGCTCGCGAGCTCGAGGATAAAACGGCGTCAACGGAACCCCCTCGACGGTACGACCGGACCCGCGCCCCTCTTCGCCCTCGAGAGCGATCACAAACGAAGGGACGTGAAAGCGATCGACAAGCCGAGAGGCGACAATGCCCGCCACTCCGTAGTGCCACTCCTCCCCCGCAACCACGATCGGATCTCCTTCGCGATAGGTACCGGCCACGCGAAGTCGTTCGAGCTGCTCGAGGCTCGCTTCGAGCATTCTGAGCTCGACCGCCTTGCGCTCGCGATTGGCGCGTTTGAGTTCCTCGGCGAGTTCTTGCGCTCGATCGGCACTAGCCGCGGTGAGCAGCTCGAGCGCAATTTTGGGGTCTGAGATCCGCCCCGCCGAGTTGAGAAGCGGGGCGAGCCCAAAGGCGATGCTCTCAGCATTGAGTCGGTCGAGGTTGCGCCCTCGACTCCCCTCCGCGAGGAGCGTCTTGAGACCGACGTGCGAACTACGGCCGAGCGCTTGAAGACCGTAATGGACGAGGATTCGGTTATCGTGGGTAAGGGGCACCACATCCGCGACGGTCCCGAGTGCTACGTACGAAAGCACATTCAACATGAAGTCGCGAAAGTGGCTCTCTACTCGTCGCGCTTCGGCGAGTTCGCGGCCGAGCGCCCAGACGAGCTTATAGGCGACCCCCACGCCACTCAGCACTCTGTTGCCGTCGGGCGTCTCGTTGCGCAGTGGGTGCACAACGGCAACCTCGGGAAAGTCCTCGAGGAGAGTGCTCTCAATCAGGTGATGGTCCGTGACGATGACGTCGAGCCCGAGTGCACGCGCCCTGGCGATCGCACTCAGATCATTCGATCCTCCGTCGACCGTGATCAAAAGATCCGCGCCCGCCTCCGCAATCCGATCGATCGCGTCGAGATTCAGACCGTACCCCTCGCGAAGTCGGTGTGGAATGTAACTCTGGGCCGGAACCCCAAGGTGTCGAAAGAGCTGCAGCATGAGCGCCGTCGCCGAGAGACCGTCGACGTCGTAGTCGCCGTAGATCCAGATGCGCTCGCCTCCTCGAATCGCCCGCGCAATCCGGGCGACGGCTCGATCGATATCGGGAATGCCGTCGGGATCGGCGAGTCCGGCGAGACTCGGATTCAGAAACTGCTCCGCCTCGACGGGCGTGCCGACTCCGCGAATCGACAGGAGGCGAGCCACGGCAGGGTGAATCGAGAGGGCATCACCGATTCGACACGCCGCCTCGGTTGAGTACTGCGCCTCTCGCCAGAGCAACCGAATCGCAGATCCGTTCGATCGTTGAGTTGAGACGGGAGAGGATGAGATCATAGAAAGTCCAAGCAGAGATCCGGAGGTGAGAAAGAGTGAACTCCAACAGACGGAAACTCGAAGTTTATGCACTGCATCCTTAGTACACTCGTAGCTGCAAGCACGTGTAGTG
>CAYZYD010000099.1:0-9542 GCA_964482505.1 uncultured Planctomycetia bacterium
TAGGCGGAGTCGATTCGTCCAGCCCGTTTGACGAGAGTTTGTCTACCACCGTCTGCGCGAGGTTTTCGTTCATCCCCGGTACGGCCATGATCTCCTCGACCGTCGCCTCTCGCAGCTGTTCGAGAGTTTCGAAGTGGGCGAGCAGGCTGCGGGTGCGTTCGGGGCCGATGCCCGGGATCTGCTCGAGGCCGGTTGCGACCTGTTTTTTGCGGCGGAGCTCTCGGTGGAATTCATTGGCGAAGCGGTGCGCTTCATTGCGGATGCGCTGCAGATAGAGCGATGCTTTGGAGTCCTGGGGAACTTCGAGGGGAGCGGAGAGGCCGGGGCGGAAGAGGCGTTCGGTCGTTCGTTCGCCTCCGCGGAAGCGGTCTTTGGCGATACCGACGAGCGGGATTTTAATTTTGAGCGCGTCGAGCACGCTTTGGGTGGCGTTCGCCTGGCCGAGGCCGCCGTCGATGAGGATGAGATCGGGGCGCGGGTCGCGCCGCTGCTTGCCCTTAAAGCGGCGTTCGAGCACTTCTGAGAGCGACGCAAAGTCGTCATTGCCTTCGACAGTGCGGATCTTGTAGCGGCGGTAGAGGTCCTTGAGCGGTTCGCCATCCTCAAAGACGACGCGGCTTGCGACCACGAGGTCGCCCTGGGTATGCGCTATGTCGTAGCACTCGACCCGGAGTACGGGATTTTCGGTCTGGGCGACCTCGGCCAACGCTTCGGCGAGCTGCTGGTTCGCCTCCTCTTTGAGGCTGTCGGTCAGTGAATTGATCTCGGCATTTTTGGTCGCCATCGCGACGAGCTTCCTCTTGTTGCCGCGCTGCGGGACCGTCACTTTGACCTTGGTCGAACGCCGCTCTTTGAGCCACGCCTCGAAGAGATGCTTATCTTCGATCTCAAACGGCAGCAGCACCTCGGGGGGGAGATAGCGTTCGGTCGCATAAAACTGACCGAGGAAGCTCGTCAGAATGCGCTCGTCGGGGAGGTCGATCTTAAAGGTGTGAGTCGACGAGTGGACGATCTTACCGTCGCGACTCAAGAGCACGTGAATCGAAGCGAAGTCCTGGTTGCGGTAGAAGCCGAAGGTGTCGACGTCGCCAATCTTGACCTCTTGGACCTTCTGGCGCTCCATCACCTTTGTGATCGCGGCGATCTGGTCGCGGATCTTGGCCGCGCGCTCGTACTCTTGTCGCTCGGCCGCACCTTGCATCCGCGTCTCGAGCTTCGCGAGCAACTCGCTACTCTTGCCGCGCAGGAAGAGAATCGTCTCGTCGACCCAGACCTGGTACGCATCGCGCGTGATCTTATCGACGCAAGGCGCCGTGCACTGGTCGATCTCATACTCCAGGCAGGGTCGCTTGCGGGTCTTGAAGAAGCCATTGGAACAGGTGCGGAGGGGGAAGAATTTCTTGATAACACGCAGGAGCTCGCGCACCGAGTTGGCCGACGAGTAGGGGCCGAAGTAGAGGTTGCCGTCGTCCTTCCACTGCCGGATCACCTGGACGCGTGGCCACTTTTCGCTCAGCGTCACCCGCAGCGACACGTAGGACTTATCGTCGCGAAAGCGCACGTTGTAGCGCGGGCGGTGCTTCTTGATGAGATTGTTCTCGAGGAGGAGCGCCTCGAGTTCGTTCTCGCAGACGACGCAATCGATCTCCGTTGTGCGATCGACGATATAGCGAAAGAGCGGTCGTCCGTCGTTTGCCCCTTCAGAAAAGTTGGAGCGCACGCGCGAGCGCAACTGCGCCGCCTTACCGACGTAGATCTCGCGCGTACTTGCGTCGGTGAAGACGTAAACCCCGGGCTCTTGTGGAAGCGAGGCGATCTTCTTATTGAGGGCTTCGGGGAGCGTCAATCTTCGCGCGCTTCTTCTCGGCGCTCGCGGGCGAGATCGTGCTGACCTCGGAGCGGATCGAGGTTTTTGATTTCAGCCAGCGAACAGGGGGGGTTGAGCTTGAGGGTGGCCTCTGTGCGCTCGTAGTAGAGATAGAAAAGGTCGAGGCCGCGCTTCTGGAAACGCAGTTCGAACAGCGTGGGGATCGAGATGCGTTCAGGATCGGGTTGGTTGAGAGTCACGCCGGGGCCGTGGCGATTGGCGAGTCCCTCTGTCTCTTCGAGGACGCGAACCATCTGCTCGGCGTAGTCGGGGTGATCGGTGCGCAGTTCAAAGATCGATCCGGGCTTGAGCTTGCGCGCGATGACTCCGGTGAGGTAGGGCTGGACCATCCGGTTCTTAGCGTGCCGCTTCTTAGGCCAGGGGTCGGGGAAGAACATAAAGAGTTCGTCGAGACTGCCGTCCGGGAAGACCGGATCGAGCACGCGAAAGATGTCGGCGTGGAGAAGCCGAAGATTGAGAAGCCCGGCGCGCAACGCCTTGGCATGCACCTTGTCGAGCTTTTTGCGGCTGTACTCGATTCCGACGAAGCCGCGTTCGGGGTCGGCGGCGGCGCGCTCGACGATATGCGCGTCGCGCCCGATTCCGATCTCAAGCGTGAGGCTGAGAAATCCTTCGGGGCCTTCCGCTGGTTTCTGAAAAACGCCTGCCCAGCCGCCGAGCTCAGCGAGCCGATTCAACTGAACTTCGACGTCGGACTCGCGCAGGCGCGCGCGGGTTTTGGGGCTGAGACGGGAGACCATAGAACTTGGGGGACCTTCTGTCGGTCGGCTGAAGCTACTTGGGGATGGCGTGAGTCAAGTTTTCGTGGCCGCCGGCGGTAACGAGGAGGTCGTCTTCGATCCGGATGCCACCGTGCGGATAAAGCGACTCGACCAACTCGGGGTTGAGCGATCCGGGATGGTCGCGGTGCCAGGGCTCGAGCAGGCTCGGGATGAGGTAGAAGCCCGGTTCGACGGTGACCACTTGGCGCGGTTCGAGCGCGCGGGTCGTGCGGAGCCATGGATACTCGGGTGGGGGCGGCGCAATCGGACCGCGGATCGAGGCGAGCTTGGCCCCGACATCGTGGACCTGAAGACCGAGATGGTGTCCGAGTCCGTGCGGCAAGAGCACCCGACCGAGTCCCTTCGCGACGGCTTCGTCCCCCTCGCTGCGACAGAGTTTTATCGATCTTGCGATCTCGACGACGCCACGTTCGGCGTGGCGATGGAGATCGAGATAACTCGCGCCGGGTTGGACCATCGCGACGAGCTCGGTTTGAAGCGCCGTTAGCCGCGCGTGGATCTCGGCGAACGCCGAGTGAACTCCCGGTCCGAGGTAGGTCCGGGTGACGTCGGCTGAGTATCCGCGGTGGCTGATGCCCGCGTCGACGAGCAGGACCGAGCCCGGGCTGGGCTGACTCGCGGGTTTACTCTGGGCGTGTAGAATCGCGGCCGCTTCGTCGTAGGCGATGATCGGTCCGTAGAGGAGCTCTTCGGGCAGTCCCTGGGCACCCGCCAAGAATTCGTAGAAGAGCTCGCGTGCGGACCGACTCTCCTGGAAGCCCGCCTCGACGCGGGCAAAGCCCGCGGCGGTGCGCTCGACCGCGCGCCGGAGCTGGGCTACTTCGTAGTCTGTTTTGTACGCGCGCGTCCAGAAGAGCGCGGTTTTGAGCAGGACCGGTTCGTGGGTGTAGCCGAGTTCGCGCGCGAGCTCGGCTTGCGGACCAAAGTGAGCGAAGGTACCTCTCGGTAAGAGCGACTCGAGCTCGACCGGATCGCGGAACTCGGTCACCGAGAACTCCTCCCAGATCTCTTCCTCCGGCCGCGTGGGCGGTTCGTGCCAGTAGTCGTCGGGAGCGTAGTAGAAGAGCTGTGGCGTCTCGCCGGGTTGAACGAGGAGGTGGTGGCCGGGCCCCGTGACCGGCGCGTAGCGAAAGAAGCCGGGATAGCTCCGGAAGCCCACAGGCATATCGTCGTCGTGGTAGTACTCAAGCCGACCGCTCGCGAAGACGATGCCGTCAAACCCTTGACCCTGCGCCCGCGAAACTTCGAGCGCCTCATGCGCCAGGGCGACGACTTCGCGGAGGTGGTTTGAAAAGGCTGGGGCAGTCATCAATCTCGAATCTTTTGGTCGCCGTCGGGTCAGATGCTAGAGGAATGCGCGCAGGCTGACCAGAACCTCGGCGGGAGTCGTGGCCAGAAAGTCGGGCGATTCCGCTTGGAGTTGCTCGAGCGAGAAGGGTCCCCAGAGGACGCCGCCGGTCCGAACCCCGGCGGCCCTCCCCGCGCGCAGATCAAACGGGGAGTCGCCGACGTAGGCTGATTGGGCGGCGGACCCATCGAGCTTCTCGAGCGCGGTCAGCACCGGTTCGGGGTGCGGCTTGTGACGCTCGACCGACTCGGCTCCTACGACGACCTCAAAGTAATCACGGATTCCGCACACTTCGAGTCCACGCTCGGCATCGTCGTCGATCTTACTCGTCACGATACCGAGCCGCGCGCCGGTTTGGCTAAGACTCTCGAGCAGCTCGAGCACTCCAGGGTAGAGCGATACCGCCCCATCGTGGTGCACCCGGTTGTGCTCGCGGTAGGTCGCCATCAGATCGAGGGTCGGAATCTCGGGCGCGAGCTCGTGAAAGACCGCCTTGAGCGGCATGCCTATCCGACTCAGAAAATAGCTATCCGGCTGAGGCGGCAAGCGATGGCTCGAGAGTGTCTCTCGATACGAGTCGAGAATGAGCTCGACCGTATCGATCAGGGTGCCGTCCAGGTCAAAGAGAACGGTCGCGCGCTTCATTCGTCGAGCGCCTTGAGGGTCTCGGTTAAGGTCTTGAGCTCGCCCTCGAGGTGGCTGAGGTTTTGGCGTTCGCGTTCGACGACTTCGGGTTGGGCTCGGTTGACGAAGTTCTCGTTGCTGAGTTTTGCGCGCGAGCCGTTGATTCGCTTTTCGAGGCCGGCGAGCTCTTTGGTGAGTCGCGTCTTCTCTTTGTCGAGATCGATCACGTCGTGAACAAAGAGTTCGAGCCCTTCGGTGACAAGCGTGGCCGCGGTCTTGGACGGGGTTGCCTCGTCGTCGCGGGTCAAGGTCTTGAGGTTCGCGAGGTTTGCGATCGACGCCTGGTAGTCCTCGGTCGCGGCGAGCGCGGCCGGGGTCGCGAGGCGGGTGGGTTTGATCGAAACGTCGAGCGCTTGCGATGGCTTGACGTCATACTGGGCGCGAAGATCTCGGAGACCCCGGACAATCGACTGGGCCACTTCGAACGCGGCTTCGGTAGACTCACTCTTGCAGTTGGGTTGAGCCTCGGGCCAGGGTGCTTGAGCGAGCAGACAGTCGCAGCCGGTGAGTTCGGAAGCGAGCCCTCGGTTCGGTGCGACCTCTTTGAGCAGCGACCAGAGCGCCTCGGTGATAAAGGGGATAAACGGGTGCAAGAGTCGCAAGACGTGGTCGAGGGCGAGCGCGACGACTTGGGTCGCGTTCTGGTCGGACTCGGGGCCACCGATCCTCGGCTTGACCATTTCGAGGTACCAGTCGCAGAGGTCGTTCCAAAAGAAGTCGCGGGCGGAGCCGATGGCGGCGGCGGGGTTGTAGCCCTCGAGTTGCGCATGAACCTCGGCGCGAACTCCTTCGAGCCGGCTCAGGATCCAGCGCTCCTCCGAACCGAGCTCCTCAAGATCGACCGGTCGCCATTCGACTTTACCGAGCTTGGTCAGGGCAAAGCGGCACGCGTTCCAGAGCTTGTTACAGAAGCTTCGGCCGACGTCAAAACGCTCGGAGTAGGGTTTGGCCGCGGGAACGCCCTCCATCGAACCGAGGACGTCAAACTCTTTGCCCGTCTCGGGGCAGAGGTAGGTGAAAATTGTCGAACCATGTTTGGCTTGGGCGAGGTCGATCGGGTTGCCGGTGTAAGGGGAGTCCGCTTGGACGGGAAGTTTGATGTCTTGGCTGCCGGTCTGGAGTTCGCAGAGGACGTAGCGCATCGCATCGGTACCGTAGCGGTCGACGATATCGACCGGGTCGATGCCGTTCCCCTTCGATTTACTCATCCGCTCGCCCTTCCCATCGAGGATGTTGGCGTGGATAAAGCAGTCGGTGAAGGGGAGGTCGCCGAGGTTGTAGAGGCCGGTCAACACCATGCGTGCGATCCAAAGCGTAATAATATCGCGCCCGGTTACGAGACAGGAGCCCGGGTAGTAGTAGTCGAGGGCGCTCCCGTGGCCTTGATCTTTGAGGGCCGCCTGCCCCGGGCTGATCTCGGCGGTTTCGGGATCGGGCCAACCAAGGGTTGAATGGGGCCAGATCCCGCTCGAAAACCAGGTGTCGAGGACATCGGGATCGCGGACATAGCCTTGCGCTTCAAACTTGGCGGCGAGCTCGTCGTCGGTGGGGAGATCGAGAAAGCAGACTTGCGCGGCGATCGCGTCTTCGGGGCGGATCTCGGTTTCGACGCTCGCGTCAAAGAGGTCGAAGTGGGTGCCGTCGTCGAGGCTGACCCGAAAACTGACGTCAGCGCGTTCCGCTTCGGTCCGCCACTCGCTCCGAAGCGAGGCGATATCGGTTCCGGTAACGCGTCGACTCCAAATCGGAATTTGATGGCCCCACCACAGTTGCCGACTGATGCACCAGTCGCGCTTCTCGGCCAGCCAGTTGAGATACGTACGCGTGTAGCGTTCATCGGGATGGAAACTGAGCGTTCTCCCCGTCGGCGATTTCCACTCCCCATTCGCCGCATCGATCGCCGCTTGCGCGAGGCCGGGCGATTTGAATTCCTTTGGGGTGTCACGCCCGCAGACGATGCCGTCGGGTCGGTCTCCCATCGCGACGAACCACTGCTTAGAGATATAGGGCTCGACCGGAGTCTTCGAGCGGTCGGAGTGGCCGACCTCGATACGCCGCTCCTCGACTCGATCGAGGAGACTTGCCTGCTCGAGATCTTTGACCACGCGGCGCCGCGCCTCGAAGCGATCGAGCGTTGCGTAGGGTCCCGCGTTATCGTTCAGGGTGCCGTCGACATTGAGAATATTGATGATCGCGATCTCGCGTTTATGCCGGGTCCAGACCTCGTAGTCATTGGGATCATGG
Source organism: uncultured Planctomycetia bacterium (assembly GCA_964482505.1). Taxonomy (GTDB): domain Bacteria; phylum Planctomycetota; class UBA8108; order UBA1146; family JAJFFE01; genus CAYZYD01. Next base: position 6,947 of record CAYZYD010000099.1, read on the forward strand.
GCGGGGGTGATCTTGACGCAACCGCTGCCGAGTTCGGGCTTCGCCCATTCGTCGAGGATCAGCGGAATCTCGCGATTTAAGAGCGGAAGTAGAATTTTGGTACCGCGCTGCGCCATGTCGCGGAGTCTAATCAGCTGCGGCAGATGGCTCTCAAGTCGGGCCCGGTAACGTTCGAGCTCTTGCTCGATCCTCTCGCGGTCTCGTTCGGCGGCTCTTGCGAGTCGTGATTCTGTTTCGCTGACGACTTGCTTGAGCTGCCGCTCGGGGTCGGGATGGCAGGCGACCGCGGTATCGCCGAGCATCGTCTCGGGGCGAGTGGTCGCGACCACCACAGCGTCAGGCTCGCCCGCGGCCGGATCGATGATCGGATAGCGGAGATGCCAGAAGTGCCCGTCGACCGTTTCGTGCGCGATCTCGTCGTCGGCGACGGCGGTTTGCAGATGGCAGTCCCAATTGACGAGCCGGTCGCCGCGGTAGATGAGCCCATCGGTAAACATTTTGAAGAAGGTGTAGCGCACGGCACGCGCGCAGACCGCGTCCATCGTAAAGCGCTCGCGATCCCAATCGCACGAGCAGCCCATGCGCTGGAGCTGACTGACGATGCGCTTCTGGTATTGCTCTTTCCACTCCCAGATGCGTTCGACGAGCGCCTCCCGACCAACGTCTTTGCGCGTCTTTCCTTCGAGTTCGTAGAGCCGCTTTTCGACGACGGCTTGGGTCGCGATGCCCGCGTGATCGGTTCCCGCCATCCAGAGCGTGTTGTCGCCCCGCATGCGGTGCCAACGGATGAGCATGTCCTGCATCACGTTGTCCATGGCATGACCCATGTGAAGGGCACCGGTGACGTTCGGGAGGGGCATCATGATCACGTAGCGCTCTGCGCGCTCGTCGGGCGTCGCGGCGCCGATCTTTTGCTCGAGCCAGGCCTTGGAGACCTGAGTCTCCCAGTCGGCGGGTTCGTACTGCTTAGGGATGTCCTGGGCCATCACGTCCTCGGTCACACGGGCGGGAAGTCGCGAGAGAATAAGATTTTTACGATGAATCCCCGCTTTTGACGGATCAGGTGGGGGTTGTCAAGTCAAGGTCGACGCTGGCCTGCAAAGCGAACTCCGAGTGCGACGAGGATACAGATTGTGGCTGCGACGAGTCGTTCGCTAAAGGGCTCGCCGAGGATGAAAATCCCGATCGAGGTCGCGAAGAGAAACTGGAAGTAGATAAAGAACCCGACCATCGACGGCGACACCCGTCGGATCGCGAAGAAGTTGAGGAGATAGGTCGAAACGGTGGGGCCGAGGATCGCAAATGCACCCAAGAGACCGATGCGGAGGTCGATGCTCGAGAAGTCGTGTGCGATGAAATCTCGGATTCCGTAGATGATCACCGCGATGGTTCCGATCGCGAAAGTGCTGGTGGTCAGAGCGAGCGAATCGAGGCGCCCAGACGGCTTCTTGCTCAACACCAAAAAGAGCGAGAAGGCTGAAGAGTTGAAGAGCATCATCAGATCGCCGCTCAACACGCTTCCGAGCCAAGCGGTCTGGTTGCCTTCAGAGTCGAGAAGAAGATCGGAGGGATCGCTAGCAAAGATCTGATCGAGTTCGAAGAGGAGAAAGATCCCGACGGTTCCGAGCAGCACGCTAACAAACTTGAGAAGTGTGCTGCGCTCTTGGCCGAGTAGGACCGAGAGGACCAGGGTCTGAAGTGGGATCGTCGCCATGATCAGGACCGAGTGGACGGTGAAGCTACGGCTCAACCCTTCGATGAAGAGAATCTGGTTGACCGCGACTCCGAGCAGGCTCAAGACAAGCAGGATCGGCAGATCACTTTTTTTGGGAAGCGGCCGCTTGAGCACGACGACGAGGAATCCGAGGACGGCCGAAGCACCGACGCAGCGAATCACCACCCAGACGGGCGGAGGGATGACTTCGAGGATCTCTTTCGCGACCGAATAGTGTACGCCGAAGAGAAACTGCACCATGAAGAGCGCGAGTACTGCCGAGGGATCGATGCGCACTGCGGGTTGAGCCGCCGCGATTTCCGCCTCTCGATTCACGCGGTCGGCCAGTTTTCGTACTGACGCACGATGTCGCGGAAGGGGTCGGGGACCCGCATGGGCTTAAATTGTTCGTCGAGCGCGCAGTGAGTGGTGTAACCGAGTGCGACGAGTCGATTCTGCATCTTGTGGTTGATGCGAAAGTCGAAGGTGAACGAGCAGGCGCGGATCTCGCGAACCCGGACGTCGATTGTGAGCGGGTCGTCGAGCCGAGCCGGGGATTTAAAGTCGACGTGGGCCGCGACAACGACATTCTCAAAATCCTTGATCGGTCGATTCCCTTCGGCGAGTCCGAGGTTTCGAAGATAGTCGACACGACCGACTTCGAGATAAGTGAAGTAGTTGCCGTGAAACACGATCCCCATCGCGTCGGTCTCCGGCAGTCGCACGCGAACCTCGGTGCGGAAATTGTATTCACCTTCGTGAGGACCGCTCCAAGCGGGAGTGTTCATCGGCGGGTCTTTCTGCGGTTAATTCGAGTCTTAATAAAAGCTCCCAAGGCGCAAAAGCGCGCCCGTGCTGCGGCTGCACCAACTCTTGTGCCGG
>CAYZYD010000100.1:0-9531 GCA_964482505.1 uncultured Planctomycetia bacterium
CAACGAGCTCCGAAACACTATCGAGCCCGAGCTCGAGGCCGCGAAGACTCGGGTCGAGGCCGCGGCGCTCGCCGCCCAACACGAAGCGGAGTGGCAGGATCTCACTCTGCCCGGACTCGCGACTCCGCGCGGTGGACGCCATCCGATTTCGATTGTCGAACGCCGACTCCTCGCGGTGATGCGTCAGATTGGCTACTCGCACGTCGACGGACCCGAGGTCGAGTCGGCCTACTACAAATTCGACGCGCTCAACATCCCCGAACACCACCCCGCCCGCGATATGCAAGACACCTTTTGGGTCGAGGGCGGGCTGTTGTTGCGGTCCCACACTACCACCGTGCAAGCTCGAGTACTCGAGAGTCGACCTCCGCTCCCGATCCGCGTCGTCTCCTTGGGTCGCGTCTATCGAAACGAAGCGGTCGACAACACCCATACCGCGATGTTTCACCAATTCGAAGGTATCTGGGTCGACCACGGGTTGACCTTCGCCCATCTCAAGGGCGTCCTCAAATTCTTGGCCGGCGCGATCTACGGCGAAGAGCGTAAGATTCGGTTCAAACCAAAGTTCTACCCCTACACCGAGCCGTCGGTCGGAGTCGACCTGAGCTGTGCGCACTGTCATGGCGACGGCTGCGAAGCGTGCCACGACGCCGGTTGGGTGACGATTCTCGGGGCAGGGATGGTGCACCCGAAGGTCTTCCTCGAATTCGGTTACGATCCCGAAGAGGTTCGCGGGATCGCCTTCGGACTCGGCACCACCCGGATGGCGGCGCAGTTCGCGAGCATCGTCAAGAGCAAGATGCTCTACGAACAAGACCTCCGACTTCACCACTCGCTCTACCGCGAGCTTCCTTCAGATAGCGGGGGTCGACCGTGAAGATTGCGAGTGATGTCCTCGAGCGATTTATTGAACTCAAAGAGAGCCCAAAGGAGCTCCGGCAACTTCTCGATGACATCGGGATCGAGGTCAAAAGATTCTCGACCGAAGGGGAGTTCGCACACTTCACTCTCGAACTCCTGGCCAACCGGGGCGATCACCACTCCTACGCGGGTATCGCGCGGGAGATTCGAGGCCGGACCGGTCGGAAGATCCGGATCCCCGAATTCACCATGCTCGAAATCGGCGAGACTCCGCACCCGATTATCAATGAGAGCGAACTCTGTCCGCTCTATTCGGGAACCCTCTTGGAGCTCGACGGGGAAGAGTCGCCGCTCTCACCCGAGGACTTGCGCCTTCTCGAAGTTGCCGAGATCCACTCGCTGGGCGCGGTGATCGACGCGACCAATGTTGTCAATCTGGAGCTCGGTCAACCAAGCCACGCTTTTGACGCGGACAAACTCGTCGGTCCCGTGCGAATTCGCACCACGATCGGTGTCGAGACCGCACTGCCGCTCTTTAGCGAAAAGCGCGTCGAGTTGCCCGAAGGAACCCTCGTCATCGCCGACGACGAGAAGATTCTCGCGATCGCCGGAGTGATCGGCTGTGAAGAATCGAAGACGACCGCCAGCACCCGTCGCGTCCTGCTCGAAGCTGCGGCGTTCGACGCCGTCAGTGTTCGGAAGGCGAGCCGCGCGCTCAATATCCACACCGATTCCTCGGCTCGATTCGAGCGTGGATCGGATTTCAGTTATATCCGACTCGGAGCGGGACGAGTGGTCACGCTGCTCGAGCGCGCGGGTTGGAAGCGCGTCGGAGCGACCGGTCTCTTTGGGAATTGGCAAGACCCCGAACGACAACTCCACCTCGAGCCAAGCCAAGCCAATGAGTTTTTGGAAACCGAACTCGCGACCGCGGAGATTTGTGAGCGGCTCGGTTGGTACGGATTTACCTGCGAACCCCAAGCGAGCGGCGCGATCCGAGTCCAAGTTCCGCCTCACCGTCTTTGGGACGTCGAATACTCGGCCGATCTCTACGAAGAGCTCGCGAAGTCGGTCGGCTACAACAACACCGCGATGTCGCTCCCTCTCGTCGATATGGGCTCGCAACCGACCCGCGAGGAAGAGACTCGAGATCTGGTCGAGGAAGTGCTCGTCGGCCAGGGCTTCTACGAGGTCGTCACCGACGGCTTCTACGGCAGCGCGATGCGCGATCTGCTCGGCAGCGACGAAGACGATGCTCTCTGGCATCACATCCACACGACCAATGCGCTCGATCGCGCCTACAGTTTTCTCAAGAACAACGCTCTCGCCCAGGCTGTCGTCGCGGTTCGCGACAATCTCAACGTGAAGAGTGACGAGATCAAAGCGTTTGAATGGACTCGCACCTTCCACCCCAACCCCGAGACTGACAATCGGGTTTGTGAGGAGCGCCGCCTCCTCTGGGGAATCGTCTGCGGCCATGTTCACCCTCCCGACTGGTCCGGAGCCCCTCGTCCCGCGGATGCACACTACTTAGCCGGCATCATCCGAGAGATCGCGTTGGCCTTGAGACTGCCGATCCAGGTGGGGAAGATCGCCGCGCGGGAGCCGCTTGCCGGGGCGCTCCATCCCAACCGGCGGGCGAGCATTCTGCTTGAGGATCAAGCGGTTGGCGTACTCGGGGAAGTTCACCCCGACGTCTTGAAAAGGGCAAAGATCAAGCGCGCGCGACCCGCTTACTTCGAGATCGAGCTCGCAGCACTTCTCCAGCCCGGGCGCACGATGGCGCACTCAGAGCCTCCCGTCCAACATCCGTCGGTCCGAAGTCTCGCCTTCACGCTTCCCCATGGTCAGTCGGCCGGCGATCTCGTCGAGTTGATGACAAAGCTCGGACCCGACTGGCTCACCCAGGTCGAGGTTGTCGATCGCTTCGACCACGACGAGGATGGACAACCCGTGCGGACCTTGACGTACGCGCTCACCTATTCCAACGAATCCCACTCGCGTACAACCGAAGAGATCAACGAGGCCTCCGAAGCGCTTATCGAAGCAGTCCTCGAGCGGTTTGGGTCAGCCGGAGTTAAACTCCGCACCTGACCCAACCTTCACGCGCGGATCGACTACTAGTCTTCTCGAATATCTGCTCCGCGCAACTCTATCGCTAATTCGTTCCAGAGAGCGATTTATCAGGCCGCGCTCGAGACATCCCCAACTGGAGACTCAAATATTTTCAAAGTTGTTGCGCAGCTCGAAGGCGGCGTCGACTCTTCGCTATGTTCCAACCGGAACCCATACCTCGCCGAACCGAAGTTCGGCAATCAATCGACGAATCGCTCTGAGCTTTTGGGGAGTGGGCGAGAATCGATCGCGGACTTTCGAGGCGCGCCGAAGGACTTCGCGAAGATCTCTCTCCGCCGAGATCGAGAGTGGTCGAATTGAGAGGATCGGGAGACGTGATGAGAACTTTAGTTCACACAATTTGCATGCTCGCACTAGTCGGAGGAGTTTCTTTCTGGGGAATCTCGAAAGTCGAGGCAAAAGGTGGAGAAGGCGGACCGCACTATCGCACGGTGTATTACCTGGAGCGGGCCGAGAGTCGGGGAATCGTCTTCGATATGAAGATGCTCAATTTTAACGTGCCCGGAGGAAATGACGTCACCGGGATGACAGTGTCCATGACCCACAACCCCAAAGCGCTCGGTATCGATCGCGTCGATCTCGGCTCGGCAATGGAGGAGATCGCCGGTGGAGCGGGGCCCGAATTCGTAGCGATCGACCTGAGTCAAGGCGGGGTCACTGTCGACCTGATCTTCGACCGTCGTGGACAGGTCGTTCTTGAACCGCAACTCGCCCCCTACTCGATTCTCGAGCTGACCTACAGAGCTCGAGTGAAGGGTCAGAATCAACTCGTGCCGATCGAGTTCCGGTCGCACCAAGGCGCGCGCAACCAAGTCTTCATGAAGGGAGGAGAATTCGAACGGCCGCTCACCCTCGACAACGAGGTCCTCTTACCTTGAGCGGAACCGCGCCTCAAGGAGTGTGGGAGAAGGCAAGGCGAAGCACTTATTAACTGGGCGACACTTATTCAATCATGCCCCGGCTCGATTCGAGCCGGGGTTTTTTTGTGCGACTCTGCTCCGCGGCTCTCCAAGGGGTCTTTCACCAAGACCCCTCTCGCTTCGGGCAAAGCCCGAAACGATTCACCCCAACGTGGCCTCTGCTACGCAGCGGCGCGACGCTTCTTTACCCCGCTATCTCGCCATAAAAAAGGCCCCTGCTCTTCACGAGCAGGGGCCTCTTGCGCTTCAAACCTCACCGATCCTAAGGGTCAACAAAGTCATCCGCGTCGCCACCCGTGGCGCCGTCGGCGTCGATCCAGGAGTCGAGGACAACTCCGTCGTCGGGGTCGCTGAGGAGCTCGATGAGAGTGGCTCCGAGCGGACCCGCCATGTTGGGATCGGGAGCGCCGTCCCGGAGGTTGGGCCCTACGCCCGGGTTGAGCAGCATGTGGTTGCTCGAACCGGTGGGGACGCCCGCCGGGGTTACGATCGCGTCGGTGTTGTAGACCACGTCGTCCGGATCGAAACGATTCGCCGGAGAGACGTTGTTACAACCGAAGCGGTTCGCGTTGTTGTCGAGGGGGTTTGAGGGACAGCCAAACTCGTCGAAGAGCAGCAGCCCCGAACCGAGTCCGGAGACCATGTGCACCCAGAAGGGCGAGTTGAGCTGGTTGTTTGGATTCTGCCCGATGTGCGTGCGCAGCAGGCTGAAATTCAAGTTACCAAAGTCGTTGCTCGCCATTTTGGATCGGAAGTCGTCGTACTCAGTTCCCCAATTCGCCAGCGCGTCGGTCGTCAGGTGACAAGAGACGCAGTAGCGCGGACCCTCTTTGGTTGTCGAGACCTTCCCTCGAATCGAGTGGGGCATCATGACGTTGTGCCCGAGCGATCCGAAGCTACCACTCGATCCGCGTCCGTTGCGGTCGGAGAAGGTGAAGATCTCACTATTGTTGTTCTGGTCGTCCTGGTACTGGAAGAAGACCAGAGTGTTGGACGCGATCGGAGCGATTTGGTTGTGGCTATTCACCCCGAGTTGGAAGAAGACTGGTGATTGGTAAACGAAGTCGGCTCGGTCTTCTTCGAAGACGATCCGCTCGCCGGTGATATTCGAGAAGTTCTGGCCTCCGTCGAACTCACCCTTGAGGTGACAGCCGTTACAGTTGTTGGTCCACGAAGCGTGGCAACCGACACAACTGACGTTATCCATGTGGCTGAAGTTAGCCGTCACCCCACCCGTCTGCTGCGGACCGAGTCCCGTCGAAGAGTCTCCGTCGGCTCGGCCCATAGCGAACGAAGCGAGGGCACTGTAAATCGGATTACCGGTCTCGGGGTGCAGCTTGCCGTTGTCAACTGTGACATCTCGAGTCTGCTTGATGAAGTGCATGTTGCCCGTCAGGCGACTCTTGAGCCAGTAGTTGCCGTCAGCGTCCTTTGTAACGTGGCGCATCGGATTGCCGGCCGAATCGAGACCGATATCGGCGTTTTCACCCATGTAGGTCTGACCGGCCATGGTCGAGGCGTACTCGTCCACGGTACCGTGGCAATCTTCGCAGCGGATTGCCACCGCTTGCTCCATGCGGCTGTAGATCTGTTGATCCTCAAGGTTTCCGACCTGGCCCCCGTGAAGGTCGTGGCTACCGTGACAGTCGATACAACCGAGACCCGCTTCGTAGTGGACGTCAGCGGGAGTATCGTCACGACCGTCACCGTCGTAGTCCTCTTCGAGCAGGTACTGACGGTGGTCGCGACCGTTGAACTCTTGGTTGCCAAACCCGAACAGTCGGTCGTCATTTTGAGTGGTTTCAAAGTCGACCGGGTTGGACGGGTACTGACGATTACGGCGCACGTCTTCGTTCTGGTCGAGTCGGATTCCCCAGTACTGCATCACAGTTCGGTTCGAACCCTGGTGACAACCGGCGCAGGTGTAGTCGTCGATTCCCATAACCGTCTCACCCGTGGCGAGCGTCTGGTGGATGCTCGCAATCTGGTGGCGACGGACGTGCGCGCGTTCGGGCTCGTCGATGTCGTCGGGGTCAGCCGGCTCGTTCTTCACAATGTTGGGGTCGCTCGAGTAACTGCGTCCATTGGTTGAGTAGCGCATGTGACAAGCGGTACAGCCCGAGGATCGGTAGTCCCCAGTGCGGTTATTGGCGCCAGCGCTTCCGAGGTGACAGTCACCACAGGTAAAGGCGATCTGCTCGGCGAAAAGATTCGCAAGCGGCGAACGGGTGACGACCCGACCGTCGGCGAAGACGTCATCGGAAAGTCCTGCCACTCGGTAAAGCTCGCGATTGTTCTGAATGTTGCTGTCAGAGTTGTCGTTGAAACGACGGCTGAAGACCGGATACTCGCGGAGTTCACCCACGGCCCCGATATCGGTCGCGTCGAAGACAAAGTCTGGGTTTTCGACCGCACGAAAGCCAAAATCCGCGGCCGTGTCTTCAAAGATGTTCCGATGCTCGGCAATCTCGTTGGTGGCGCCGATCGCGTACAGAGCCCCCGAGAGGACTCCCGCTTCGGTCGCGAGCAAGCTTCGACTCACATTGGTAACGTGCGGCATGTGACAAGCGCCGCAGCTTCGACCCTCTTCTACGACGCGAAGATCTCCGGGATTGATGAATTGGAGATAGTCGATCGCGCTGTACGTGACCCCGTCGACGGTATAGTCCGGGAATTTATCGATCCCGGTCAAGGTGAGACGGTTGAAGTAGGCGAGGTTGTTGTTTTCCTGCCTCTCCTCGTCACCGATCTGTGGAGGCGGGGGTACGTGGCTATCGGCCATACCGGCGCCATTCGGATCCCCTCCGTGACACTCCGTACATTTCAGCGTGGCCGCCCCTGGGAACGGGTGCGGGTTTTCGAGTCCCGAACCGGAGTAGTCATTGTTCGGAGCCCCGTTGTGGCAAGACATACAGGACTCAGCCGTAGCCGAGCCCACAGTAGTGTCGTCATCGGAACTGCTACCACTGTCCCAGCAGCCGACAGTGAGCCCGACGACCACCAAAGCGGCCAAGTATCGGTAGCTCGTGTTTAAACACATGACGAACCTCGATGCATTCTACGGATCCCCTGATTCCCAAGCTCTCCCCCCCGAATGCTTCGGCTTGAGCTTGCGACGACGAGATCCAAGAGACAGTCCATGAACCCTGGTTTGCAATTGGTAAGCCCGAGCTTTGAGATAAGCCCTCGAATCGTTCTTAAGTCTTCGGTTGGGTTCGAGTTCGAGAAGCCCATCGGTAGGCGAAATTGATAGGACCCAAGAGCCTGGCTTTGACGCGGAGCGTCAGGCGTTCTCTCGGCGGGAAAAAGTGCCGGAGTTGTACAAATGCCCGGCAATGATCTGGCTAGCATGGTCCCCCCACAGACAGCTCAAAGAGCGCTAGTACTTCGATTACCAGAAGAAGGTCAGTGCGACATCAACGAGATAACGTTGAGCTTCATCGTTACTTGCAAAGCTCGCCCCACCCGTGAGGCGCCAGCGTTGAGATAGGTTCCAGGCGTACCGCAGCGAAACGTCGCCAAAGGAAAAATCTTCGTCGCCTCCAAAGTCGACCCAACGGACCGAGACGGAGGGTTCGAGGGTCACGCGACCCTTTCCTAAAGCGAGGAAGGCAGATAGACGCCCTCCGAAGCCTTCTTGTTGATTGCTCGCGAGGTTATAGACAGAAATTGTCCCCGTTGACCCTGAGTGTCCAAATATTCGGTTCTTGCTCAGGGCCACATTCCAGCGGACGGCGTCATAGTCGAAGGCGTCAGTGTAGGAAACTTCTTCAGAGAGAGTCCATGAGCCAAATCGGTGGCTCGCCCCGGCAAAATAGCGCCAGTATTCATCGTCGAAAAATGCGACGTCTTGGAGAATAAAGTCATCGACGATGTCGCGTTCCGCTTGGGTATCGGGTCGCTGCCAGCGGTTGATACCAAACCTTGGAGTCCAATAGCGGTTAAATCGTGTAAAGACGAGGTCCCAGCGCGAGAGCTGAAACCCAGTGTTGACTTCGGCGTTTCCCGCGTCGAAGTCGAATTCCGAGCTCGACGTGACAAACCAGTTGCCGCTCCGCCATTCCTGATCGGCGAGCAGGGCGATCCGGTCGGGCTCGCCTTCATAGGAGGAGAAGAGCGTTCCGAACGTGGCCGAAAAATAGCGGTTGTCAGCCTTGCGCCGGAAGAACGTAAAATAGGGAACCACGGTCGGCTCGTTGAAGCTCGGGTCGAGGTCGTCTCGGGTTGGCTTGAGGCCGAGCACCGTTCCGTATCGAAACTTCTCGCTGACGTTCTTCTCGTACTGAAGACCGTCCATGTAACCGATCGACGGCAGCTCTCGAGGTATGAAACGACCCAGCCGGAGAATGCTGCGGTCGTCAAAGCGGCGAGCAAACGCGAACTGATAGAGCTCGATCCGGGGGTCTTCGAAGTCGCGCACGTTTTGAAACCCGTCCCCAGCCCGGATCGAGAAGTCACCCGAGTATTCGAGCGCCCACGGCGTTGCGTCGATTCGATCAACACTACCGGACGATCGGACCCGGGACCGAGTCCAGTCCATATCCCCATCCGAGGTTACCTGCACGCCCTGTTGAACCGTGAGGCGACCCCGAAACAGGTTCTTCGCTTCCGTGGTGTTGGTCCCGTACTTCGGCTGCGCATTGACGAGCAGCGGCCCGTCGGTGAGATCGAGCTCGGGAATCGGCTCGAATTGAATCGGCTCGGCCAAATCGCGAGGTTCCAGGGGCAGCGGATCCTCTTCGGCCAACACGAGTTCAATCGCACCTCTCTCCGTCGCCGGAGGGTCCGGAATGATCACGAGAAGCTCACCTCGCTTGGGGTACTGCCCGTTGCGGGGCGAAAGCAACTCGAGAAACGACGATCCCTTGGCGACGGCGCGCACTCGGATTCGGGTCCACCGCTCCCCCTTGTACTCAAGCCAGCCCATAAGACCGCGCTCGAGCCCGGCATCCGAGCCGACGTCGACGTAAAACCCGGTCTTGGTCTGATACAAGAGGTGCGTCGAGATCGGAGCGATGGTCTTCACCTCCTCCGGGATCTCGTCGGTTAGGGTCGAAGATTCCTCTTCGTCCCCCTCACTCTTCTCCGAGCCATCCTCGGAAGAAGAGCTTTCCTGTGGCGGCTTTTCAGGAGGGCCCTTTTGAGACCCTGCCTCCTGGGCCACGACCAAAGTCGGGCAGCCCAAGAACACCGCGATGATGAGCGACCTTAAGCGACACATAAGAGTCCCCGCTAATCAAAGGCAAAGATATTGTGGCATTCCTCGCAATTGGTGGAGAAGTTATTCGCTACATGATTCGGGGCTGCGATATAGTCCTGCGAGTGACAGAAGAAACAATCATTGGGAGTCCCCTCTACTAAACCGCCGACGTGGCATTGCTCACACTCGAGACCGGCGTGTCCCCCCTCGAGTGGGAAAAAGTCGTGATTAAAGTTGGGTGGGCGCCAGTTGAGATCGAGGTTGTGACACTCTTCACAAGCCGTGATCCAACCGTTGACCACATGGTTTGGTTGCGCGAAAAACGCTTCGCGTTGGTGACATAGATGGCATTCGACCGGAGCGCCTCTGAATATCCCGAGGCTTCCCTGCAAGTGACAGGATTCGCAGCGAGTC
>CAYZYD010000101.1:0-9529 GCA_964482505.1 uncultured Planctomycetia bacterium
AGGAGCAGGGTGGAGTGGGGCAGGGACCCGGGGAGGAGGGGACCCCCATCGGTGGCGAGGGACAACCCGGATCGGGCCCCGAGGCGGGGGATCAACCCGGAGAGCACATTCTCGAGGTCGACGTCACTCTCGACGAACTCGCAGAAATTCTCGGTGAAGAGCTCGAGTTGCCCAACATCGAGCCCAAGGGCAACGAGTCGATTTACACTCAGAAAGATAGCTACACGGGGATTCACCGAGCCGGGCCAGAATCCCTCCGCCATTTCAAGCGCACCTACAAGCAGGCGCTACGGCGTCAGATCGCCACCGGGATCTACGACCCGGACAAGCCAGTCATCATTCCGATCCACGAAGACCGGCGCTACCGCAGCTGGAACACGATCAAGATCCCCCAGTCGAACGCGGTCGTGATCTACATGATGGACGTGTCCGGCTCGATGGGTAATGAGCAGAAGGAGATCGTTCGGATCGAGAGCTTCTGGATCGATACCTGGCTTCAATCCCAATACGAACAGATCAAGACCCGCTATATCATTCACGACGCGACCGCCCACGTCGTAGACGCTGAAACATTTTTTAACGTTCGCGAAAGCGGAGGGACTAAAATCTCGTCCGCCTACAAGAGCGCCAAGGGGCTTGTCGAAGAGAACTTCCCCGCCGACGAATGGAATATTTACTTTTTCCATTTCTCCGATGGAGATAACTGGGGCGGAGAGGATACGCAACACTGTATGGAGCTCTTGCGAGAGAGCCTGATTCCGATCAGCAATATGTTCGGTTACGGCCAAGTGAAAAGCGCCTACGGTAGTGGTCAGTTCATCAAGGACTTGAACGAGGCTTTCCCTGAAGAGTCCAAGTTGGTCCTCTCGGAGATCAACTCCCGAGACGAGATTCTCCCTTCGATCAAGACTTTCTTGGGGAAGGGCCACTAACGATGTTTGAGAACCGCCTGTTACCCCCTCAACTCGAAGAGCTCAAGAACGAAATCCGTGGATACGCCGTCGAGTTCGGGCTCGATTTTTTTGAGGTGATCTACGAAATCGTCGACTACGACGAGATGAATATGATCGCGGCCTTTGGCGGGTTCCCGACTCGCTATCCTCACTGGCGTTTCGGTATGACTTACGAGCAGCTCGAGAAGTCCTATTCCTACGGCCTCTCGAAGATCTATGAGCTCGTCATCAACAATGACCCCTGTTACGCCTACTTGATGCGCTGTAACCCCATCGTCGATCAGAAGCTCGTGATGGCGCACGTTTACGGCCACTCAGACTTCTTCAAGAACAACGCGTGGTTCGCCCAAACCAATCGCAAAATGGTCGACGAAATCGCCAACCACGCCACCCGGATCCGTCGTTATGTCGATCGCTATGGCCAAGACGAAGTCGAGCAATTCGTCGACCGTTGCCTCTCGCTTGAGAACCTCATCGATATCCATGCTCCCTATTTTGGTACCCCGGCCGAGCTCGACGAGGAACAGTTCGAGGAGGAGCGCCTCCGGGCGGGCGGGCGAAAGTTCAAAGCGCGTTCCTATATGGAGAACTTCATCAATCCACCCGAGCAGCTCGAGCGGGAACGCCAGGAGAAACTCGCGCAGCTTCAAAAGCAGGAGAAGATCCCCCAGCGGCCCGAGCGAGATGTACTCAACTTTCTCCTCCATCATTCTCCCCTTAAGCGTTGGCAGCGCGACATCTTGAGCATGATCCGTGAAGAGGCTTACTACTTCGCTCCGCAAGGTATGACCAAGATCATGAATGAAGGTTGGGCGAGTTATTGGCATTCGACCATCATGACAACCCGGGCCCTCGAGGCTTCAGAACTTATCGATTACGCCGACCATCACGCCGGCACCATGGGGGTTCAACCCGGAGTGGTGAATCCTTACAAGATCGGACTCGAGCTCTTCCGAAACATCGAAGAGCGCTGGAACAAGGGACGATTCGGTCCCGAGTACGAAAATTGTGATAACTACGATGAGCTCAAACGGTGGGATCGAAACCTCGGTCTCGGTCGCGAGAAGATCTTCGAGGTCCGCAAGATCTACAACGACATTACCTTCATCGACGAGTTTCTCACTCCGGAGTTTTGTCGGGAACACAAACTGTTCACTTATTCCTACGATTCGCAACTCGGCCAATACGTGATCGACAGCCGTGATTTCGATGTGATCAAAGCGCAGTTCCTCGATTCACTCGCGAATTTTGGTCGCCCCGTGATCGTGGTTGACGACGCCAACTTTCGCAATCGCGGCGACCTTCACCTGACCCACGAGTACTCGGGAACCCCACTCAAGCTCGATTACGCGCGGGCGACGCTTGAGAACCTCTACGCCCTCTGGGGCCGGGGAGTTCACCTCGAGACCACTATTGAAGGCAAGGTCAAACTGCTCTCCTACGACGGTAGCCGGCACGAAGAAAAAGTTGTCTAACCCGCATTGTTCATGAAACGCCCCGCGAGAGGCCGTCAGGACTCTCGCGGGGCGTTTCATGAACAATGCGGCTTGCCCTTCTGCTTATTGATGAGTGCGCGGCTGCTGAGGCGTTGGGCGCCCGCTCGCAGCGGCGGGGCCCACGGATATGACCCTTAACGACTGAGGCGCTCGAGCGGGGGCAGATTGAGGGATTCTCCGACAACTCAGCTCGCTCGCGGGTTGGCCCGTTTCTCGAGGTTCGAGCTCGAGAGTACTCATTTGAATAGGCGGTGGCTGGGCGTCTTTTCGCAGGAGATACTCGGAGTTTCTGCCCTCCGTCGCGGTCTCACTTCGTTCCGAGGCTCAGTTCTGACGATTCACCGCATTTTTTGGGCGGCTCAGGCGATTTACGCTGAAAGCCAAAAGCTCGACCATTAGTATGACGCCTTGCATTTTTGTAGCGGCGTGCGTTTGAGGCGTATCAGCCGCCCGCGAGTTCACCCCAGTATCAGTTCAGTGCGGACGATAGCCTCTCACCGAGGGTGAGAAGTGGGTGAGAATCCGGGGCCCGCCGCCCGCGATTGACGACGAAACTTCAACGCTAGAGATCTCCAAGCTCGAGATCTAGAAACAGGACCGATGAAAAACCTCGGCTACGTCCTAGTAGGGGCTGCGCTCGCAACCGGTTTGCTCCTCGTTACCGGAGCTCAGGATCCCGGTTCACAACCCAGCTCCCAGCCCGCCTCCCCGATTGCTGAATCTTTAGAGAGTCGCGCGAGTTACGCGATCGGAAACACGATCGGCACTCAATTGAAGCAGCTCGAAGAGCAGGGCTTTGGGGTGGTCTGGGAAGAGGTCTACAGCGGTATTAAAGATATGGCAGCGGGTAAGGACCCGCGGCTCGATCGGCAACAGTGCCAACAGGCTATGCAAGAAATGCAGCAGGCCACGCGCGAATTACAAAATCAGAAACGCGAGCAGGCTGCTAAAGAGAACGTCGTCAAGGGTAAGGAATTTCTCGCGGCCAAAGCGCAAGACGAGGGGGTGATGAAGACCGACAGCGGTCTGCTTTACAAAGTCGTCCGCGCTGGAAGTGGTGCTCAACCCAGCGAGACCGATCAAGTTAAGGTGCACTACCGCGGAACCCTCATCGATGGCACCCAGTTCGACAGCTCATACGATCGAGGCCAGCCGGCACAGTTCCAGGTCAAAGGGGTGATCAAGGGTTGGCAGGAAGCCCTCGTTCTGATGAAGGAGGGGGCGAAGTACGAACTCTATATCCCCTCGGAACTCGCCTACGGTGAGCGCGGTTCGGGTCGAAACATCGGGCCTAACGCAGTTCTCATCTTTGAGGTGGAGCTGCTCGAAGTGCTTAACAAGTAGCGAGTCTGCGCATAGTATCGAGGTATAAGCCCCTCTCCCTCGGGAGTGGGGCTTTTTTTTGTATATCACGCCGTACTCAGCCGCGATCCCGCTCAATCTTCCGCAGAATCCCGCGAATTATCGTTTCAGCCCACCTCTCGACCTTCCGAGAAAGGGGAAGAGAAGAGAGGGTTCTATGACCGTGAATCGACCGAATCTGACGGTTCTGGCTCAGGAGGGGCCGGCCGAGCTCGAGATCGTTCTCGATCCCGAAGGTCGGGTCCAACAACTCTTGGGGCGGGGATTACAACCCGAGGAAGAGTCGGTCTTCCCAAGCCTTGCGCGTGAGCTGCAGGGACTGCCGCTTCGAGAGGCGAGCGAACACGGTGCGCTTCGTCTCGTGTTCCGGCAACCGGAGCGATCCGTCGCCGGTGTCCTCCAAGTCGCCAACTCCCATCTTCCTCTGAATCGAATCGAGCGGCTGTTACGCCGCGCTTATGAGGCATACCGCGCCGATGCGGTACCCGAGGCGACACCAGAGCCCGAGCGCCTCACCGATTCTCCCTGGCATCGGCAATCCCCCCGAGCTCAGCGCGAGACGGTCGAAGCGAGCAGCGAGCGCGTAAGCCAGAGTCTTGGCTTCCCTTCCCCAGCGGTACGGCCGGTATCGACCACGGGCGAATATCGAGTCGTGGTCGAGGTCGATCACGATCTCCCCGTCGAGTCGCAAGGTGCGCTTCTTCTCGCCCTAGAACGAGATCTACGTCAGACGGTCGAGCCGCGTCTCGAGGTCTTTGCTCAACCGGCGAAGGACCGAAACAAAGTCAGAAACCGGGAGTGACCATGAGCAGCTTAGCTGAGCACGCGGAGCTCATCCTCGACGGAACCAAAGTCGCTTGGTACGAGGATCGCATTCGAGCTTGGGAGCGGGGCGAACGCATCGCTCCGATCACGATCGATATGGCGCTGACTCGCGCTTGCAACTATTCCTGCAACTACTGCTATGCGACCTTGCAAGAGAACCAACGCGCTACGATCAGTTCGGAGGTCATGACGGATTTTCTCCACGACTGCGCCGATCTTGGAGTGCGCGGGATCAGTCTAGTCTCCGACGGAGAGAGCACGATCTCACCCGCGTTTGAACACACGGTGACACTCGGCAGTAAACTCGGTCTGAGTATGGCCTGTGGCACCAACGGTTATCTTCTCAAGCGACCGCTCCTCGAACGAATCCTCGAGCATCTCACTTACTTGAGGATCAATATCACCGCGGGGGAACCCGACCGTTACGCCGAGATCATGGGAGTGGACCGACAGGCCTTCTACCAGGTCAAAGAGAATATCCGAGCCATGGTCGAGCTCAAGCGGGAGCGAGAGCTCTCGGTCACGCTCGGTCTTCAGATGGTACTCATGCCCGAGTTTAACGATCAGATTCTCCCCCTGACCGAGCTCGGCCGAGAGCTCGGCGTCGACTACCTCGTGATCAAACACTGTAGCGACGACGAATACGGCTCCCTCGGCGTCGATTACTCGGGTTATCAGGCGCTGCGCGAGACTCTCGAGCAAGCCGAAGGGTATTCGACACCCGAGTACCAAGTCACCGTGAAGTGGTCGAAGATCGAAGCTGAAGGCAAGCGGAGCTATCAGCGCTGCTACGGTCCGCCCTTTATCATCCAGCTTTCCGGCTCGGGCCTCGTCGCCCCCTGCGGCATGCTCTTTAACGAACAATACAAAAAATTTCATATCGGCAACATCACCGAGCGCCGCTTCAAGGACATCTGGGCTTCAGATCGTTATTGGGAGGTGATGAACTATCTTGCCTCACCCGACTTTAACGCTCAACGAATGTGCGGAACTCTCTGTTTGCAGCACAAGGTCAATGAGTACCTCGACGCCGTCAAGAAGGGTCAAGTCGACCTCGGTCGTCCGAGCGGCCCCGAGCCCGATCACCTCGCCTTCATCTAGAACCGGAACGCGATGTCGCCCGACACCATCACCGACAGTCTGACTTGGCGAGTTGAAAACGCCCCGAACGGAGAAGAGTATCTGCTCGTCGGGCGAAACCGCGAAGCTCTCTGGCCTCTCTACAGCCGCCGCCGTCCCCGCGCTAGCGCCGAGCTGGGTCTACCCGCGATCGATGAGACCGCGACGCGACTCGTCGCGGTCGGAGTGGGACTTGGTTACCACCTCAACCACGCGGTGAGGTCGTTGCAGGCGAGTGGGGAGTTTCGAGAACTCATCCTATTCGATTACTGCGCCGAGTTTGTCGAGAGGTTTCGAGATCACCTTCCCGCCGGCGAGTACGAATTCAAAGTGTTTGTCGGACCCGCTTCGGTCGAGTCATTTACGCAGTATGTCGAGCCTCTCGACGACGCGACTCGGGTATTGCATCCCAATATCGAAAAGTGGGATCCGCGCTACCGAATTCTCGATCAACGGCTGCGAATCCAGGCCCTCGCTCCCGCGAGGCTCGACGGCTTCGTCAACAAGTTTCAGCGCGGAGAGCTCGGGGCCGAAGCGGGCTTCGCTCTGATCCAGCAACTCGGGGGAGCGCTATTCGCCGCCAACTGGGCACGAGTCCGCGAGCGCAAGGATCTCCTCGAGCTCGCCCGAGAAGCTTGGCAATTCGAAGCCGTCGAGCTTCGTCACTCTTGGTCAGATCTGCCCGCAGGGGTCCGAGCTCTGCTTGGCGACTCGGGTCCGACGGGCGAACTCGAGATCGACCTCGAGGAGATTGGTCCGCTCTTCGGTTGGAACTCTTCGACTGGTCTCGCGCTCTTCAGCGCGACCGGTTCGAACGTGCGTCGAGTAGTGGGATCCGAACTTCCACCCGGGCTTGAGTCGATCGCCCGCGAGCCGCAGCCGCTGGCCCTCGTCAACTTCACCGACCTCGCTTTGCTCGAGAAGGTTGTGGCGCTTCGGCCGCGCGGTTTTCTCGGAGCGGCCCACCGGACCTATATCGCCTACTCGCAACTTCACCTGCTTCGCGCGCTCACCTATCTCCAACCCGAGGCGTTAGCTGGCTTGGGAGCGGAGCTCACCTCCTGGACCGGCGGTGCGGGCGCGGTGGAGAGGTTCGAAGAGTTTTGGCGCCAACACGACCGCGAGCCACTCCCGGCCCGTGTGATTCATGCGGGCGTTGATTCGTGCCTCGGCCCCGAACTCCAGACTGCGATTACTCGGGTCGAAGCGGCTCGTCTCTCAGAACTCGAGCAGATCCGTGCCCGGAATCAAGCGCGCTACTCCGCGAATTTCGACGAGGAGTTTCAGACTGCGTCGGACCAAGGCCTGTTGCGCGTTCTCTTGATCACGTCGCGCTATACGACAGTGCTCCAGTACGTCACGCGCGACCTCGCGGCCGGATTTGAGCAGCTTGGGTGCAAAGTTCAGATCGAGTCGGAATCGAGCGATACCGAGCGACTCTCCGATCTTTCGATCGCTCGCAGTGTCGACGAGTTTAAGCCTCATCTCTTGGTTCAGATCGACGGGCTCCGTCCATTCTTTCCGGTCTTGCCCGGACACATTCCCTACGTCGGGTGGATCCAAGATCGGCTGCCCCGGTTCTTCCGAACCGAAATCCCCACGCAGTTGAGCAACCGAGATTACACCTTCGGATTCTGGCCCGAACTCAATCGTGAATTGCAATCGGTCGGTTACCGCGACGTCGAGCTTCTGAGCAGCGCCGTGAATGACGCGGTCTACCACTGCCACTCTGTCGTGCGTGAAGCTTTCCGGTCGGACCTCGCCCTCGTTTCGAACATCCGTCGACCCAGTAATCCGCACGTCGAAACCCTGGTTCGCGTCTTCGCTCATCAGCACGGCTACGGGTGGGGCGACCCCGAGCACTACCGCGAACTCCTGCACTTTGTCGAGACGAGCCTCAAGATCGAGATTCCCGATTCGGATCGAGAAAAGTTCGCGCACCAACTCTACGTCGATTACGAGCGCACGATTCAGAAGCTCGAAGTGATCGGCTGGGCCCGAGCGGCGGGATTTGACCTCAAGCTTTACGGACGCGGTTGGGAGGCCTACCCCGAGCTCCGCGAACATTGGCGAGGCGTCGTCACGCCCGGGGAGGAGCTCCGCGACCTCTACCGAAGCGCCACTGCCCATCTCCAGATCAACCTCGATACCAATGTCCATCCGCGCGTCTTCGAGTGTCTGGCGTCGGGGGGATTGACCCTCGCCTATCGCCATCCCTCCGACTTTCGTCCCGGCCATCTCAACGATCACCTTCGAAAGGGCCGCGAGGAGCTGACCTTCGGCAGTCAGGCTGAGTTCCATTCGATCGTCGATCGAGTGCGGCGCGATTCGAACTACCGGGATCAAGTCGTTCGGCAGGGGCAGCGCCGAGTCTTGAGAGATCACACTTACCGCAACCGAGCTCAGCAAATACTCGAGGTGGTTCGAAGCCGCACTCGGAGCCTACCTCAGGAAAGCGAAGTGCCAGCATGAAACAATCATCTCGTCAGTCCGCCAGCGGGGCCAAGTCGCCGCTCTCGAGCGAACAAGTGAGTCGGGTACGACGCTTCAAGCTTCGCGAACCCTCTGAGGCTGTTGAGCTGCCGCGACTCGATCTTCCGGATCGCACGAACTACCTCGCCGTCTTCCTCACCCTCGCTTGCAATCTCGACTGTCACTACTGCATTAACCTCCACGAAGACTTCAGCGGGGGGCGCCGCCGAATCTTGACTCGTCAGATGAAACCCAACCAGTGGATCAGCGCTCTCAATCGCATCCCGAGTTCAGAGAGCCTTCCGATCACACTTCAGGGAGGAGAGCCGACGGTCTACAAGTTCTTTTATGAGATCCTCGAAGGCATCGACCCGACGCAGAAGTTCGACCTTCTCACCAATATGTTTTTTGATCCGCACGAATTCGTCGAGCGAGTCCCTCCCGCGCTCTTCTCCCGCGAGGCGCCGTACGCATCGATTCGGGTCAGTTACCACCCCGGTCAGAACCGAATCGAAGAGCTTCTGGATAAGTCGCGCGTGCTTCAGGAGGCGGGCTTCAAGGTGGGGATCTACGGGGTGCTACACCCTGATCAAGCGGAGGAGATCATCCGCTGGCAAGAGAGAGCCCTCGAGCTCGGTGTCGACTTTCGCACCAAGGAGTACCTCGGGGAGTCGGGGGGAGAAGAGTATGGAACCTACAAGTACCCCGGAGCGATCTCGAGAACCTTTAGCAAGTACTGCCAATGTAAGACCACTGAACTGCTCATCTCACCCTCGGGATACGTCTTTCGCTGTCACAGCGATCTCTATGAAGCGCGCTCGCCGGTCGGGCACATCCTCGATCCCGAATTCAAAATCGAAAGCCGTTACCGCCCCTGCTTTGTCTACGGGCACTGCAACCCCTGCGACGTCAAGATCAAGACAAACCGACACCAAGAGTTCGGCCACACCTCTGTCGACATCCGTGACATCCGTGACCTAACCCCTGAGGAGAGTCAGGCCCTGGCCGACGGCGACAACGGAGTGCGTTCGCTGCTCGGGGACCTGAGCGAACACGATTTCCCGCTGCCGGTGAGGAGATCCTCAAAATGAGTGCCGTCTCCGCTTCCACGAGTCGTACCGAGTATCAAGTCGAGGGGCACAAGCTTCACCATCACTGGGACCGGCTGGTTCCCTTTCTCAACGGGGAGCCGATCTATCCGCTCTACGTCGAATTCAGTCCCGTGGGTAGTTGTAATCACCGCTGCACTTTCTGCGCTTACGACTACATCGGATACCCTAACCGGCGACTCGAAACCGAACG
>CAYZYD010000102.1:0-2651 GCA_964482505.1 uncultured Planctomycetia bacterium
GTGACGACGCGGCCTGAGATGCAGGAGGAGGCGATTTCGACGGTGAAGTTGGCGGTCTGGTCCGAACCCGAGAGTTGGACCGACTGCGGGGCGGAGGGGACGTACCCGGGCGGCAGGCTCGGTGGATCGACTTTGACTTGGTAGTTGCCGGTCGGGAGCGTGATCGAGTAAGCGCCTGTGTTGGGATTGACCGGGGACCCGCCCACGAAGAGGCTCGTCGAGAGGTCAAACGCTTCCACAAAACCGCCGACGGGATCGCTCGAGGAGTCGAGTACGGTACCGCTGACGACCAAGCTCGCACTCAGGAGTTGGAAGGTGATGGCGCCGTCGTCCGAAGTACCGCTGTCTTCTAGGACCCCCGAGCTGGTAACCGTCGCTGAGATCGGTCCCGGCGACGCTTGGCCAAACGGGAGCGAATCGGGAGCGAGACGGACTTTGTAGGCGCCGGGCGCTAGTTGAATCGAGAACACTCCCGTGGCCTCATTGGAGAAGCGCCCCGCGATGACTTCATCGGTGTCTACTGCGTCGACCACTTCGACGAAGACGCGCACGCCGTCGCTGTTTGAGTCGAGCACGGTGCCGGTCAGAGTTTGGCTCGCATCGATTAGCGTAAAGTCGAAGTTGTAGGCGCCGCTCACCGCGGTGACGATCGCACCGCCGTTGGTGGTCACCGTGACAGTGCCGCTGTTATCGACGGCTTGGATATTTTTGGCTTGGGGCGGGAAGACTCCAAACGGGAGCGAGTCGGGATCGACCGCGAGAGTGTAGCTGCCGAGCGGCAAGACAAAAGTGTAGCTGCCATCTGCAAACTCGGTGATCGTCGAGAGCACTTCTTCTTGAGTGGACGAGTCGAGCACGACCACGCGAGCCGAGCCGAAAGGTTGACTGGCGGAGTCTGAAACGATGCCGGTCACGGTGATCCCCGAGGCGGCTCCGTCACGGAAGATGAAGCCGATCTTGCCGTCGTTATCCATGTTGGTGGTAAACGAGAGGCTCGAGGAGGTCTCTTCGTTGTCCTCGACGACGTTAGAGCCTTGAACCGCGAAGACTTCGGGCGCGGGCGGAATTGCCGTGGGCGGCAAGCTGTCGGGGAGGACCGCTAGTTCGTAGTTTCCGGGAACCGCTTTGAAGGAGAAGCTGCCGTCGGGAGCGGTGACGATCGCGAGTAAGAAGTTCTCGTTGACCGAGCCCACGGTGGGGTCGTAAAGACGAAGTTCGGCCGGCCCGCCTTCATCGGAGTCATTGACGACGAAACCCTCGATGGTCACACCTTGGGTACGCGTATCGTTGACGACAAAGTCGAGAGTGTTCGAAGCCACCCCATTTCCCGAGATTGTGCTCCCCGCCACCGAAACCGTGACCGGAGCTGGGGGGATAATGCCCGGGGGGACTTGGTCGGGATCGATCGCAATCGTCCAAGTTCCGGCGAGTAAGAGGATCGAGTAGCTACCGTCGTCCGCACTCGATTCAAACTCGAGGAGGACGTCTTGCGATTGCGGGTCGCGAACTTGCAAGCGCGCATTGACGGGAAAGCTCTCGCTATTGCGCGTCACCGTCACTGTACCCGAGAGAATCGCCGTCACTCGGCTCAAAGCGATATTGAGGGTGGGCGGAGTACCCAGTGATCCCTCTTCTGAGGTCACCGATCCGTCCGCACTCGCGGTGATCGGAATCGGGGTCGGCACCGCGACGCCAGTCGGGAGCGTATCGGGGTTGACACGAAGCGAGTAAGAGCCGACCGCGAGAGGCAGTCGATAAGCGCCGTTGAGTTGATTCGTACGGACTCGGCGGACGATCTCCTGGGTGGTTCGATCAATGAGCTGGAGACCGACGCCGACCCCCGTCGAGTTGAGTGAAACAAGTCCAGTCAGCGTCGCCGCACGCGGCGTGAGTCTAAAGTCGATCGTCGCAGAGGCCGCGGTGGTACCATCACTCCGGGTCACACCCGAGTCGGTGACCGAGACGCGCTTGGCGGCTGGAGGCGAAGAACCCGGGGGCGTGCTCGCGGGGTCGACCGTCAGCGAGTAAGAGCCATTGGGGAGGACGAGGCTGTAGGTGCCGTCGCTTGGGTTGGTCGGCAGTGAAAAGAGGATGTCCTTACTGTTACCTCGGCGGACGTTGATCGTGCAGCCGACGACTTCGTCAACGTCGACGGTACTGTTGCCATCGAAGTCAAACGTGACGGTCCCGCTGACGTTTGGTGAGCGTTGTTCGACCGTAAAGCTAATCTGGGTGACGGTTCCATTCGCGTCCGTGACGCTGATCGTGCCGCCGTCTTCTGCGATCTCGACGCGACGCGCATCGGGCGCGATGAGCCCCTTGGGCAAGCTGTCGGGACGGATCCGCACATCGAAAGTTCCGAGCGGAAGCCTTAGTGTGTAGCTGCCGTCCGCCGCTGTCACTGCTCGTCCGACGACCTTATCGTTGCGAATCGCGACCACGCGGGCATCTTTGAGTGCACTTGCGGGAGTACCGTCGTCAGAGACGACTCCGGTGATCGTCGCCGTCGCCGCAGTCAGCGCGAACGCCACCACTCCGTCGTTCTCGGTTCCTGAGGTCTCTTTGATCGGAGTGGTCGGATCAGCGCCCGCTTCGACCGCCACTCGAATCGGAGTGGGGGGCACAACACCGGGGGGAATCAAATTTTCATC
>CAYZYD010000102.1:2661-9451 GCA_964482505.1 uncultured Planctomycetia bacterium
ATCGAGGGCGATGTCGCAGCTGCCGTCGGCGAGTGGTAGCGAGAATGCACCAGTTTCGGTTGTCTTCGCTTCGGAGAGAATCCCGCCGGTCGCCGGAGCGATGGCGACGACGAGCGTTTCTACTGCCGTCCCCCCGACGGTAACGGTTCCCGTCAGAGTGACCGAAACGGCGGGAGCATTGGCGTCGAGTGTATCTCCCGATCCTGGGTTGAGGGCTGTGTCGCTCTCTTCAGTGAAGATCTCTCCGTCCTTAACATTGATGCGAATTGGAGCGGGGGCGACAACGTCGGGGCCGAGCCCTTCAAAGGTGAGTAGGTACGCTCCGTCGCGGAGGGCTAGCGTGTAGCTACCGTCGGCCGCCACTTCGACGCGCGCGACTTCTCCGTAACCGATCTCCTCGACGACGATGATCGCCCCGGCCGGAACGTCGAGCGGAACTTCGGGGATGAATGCAGGCTGAAGCGCTCCGAGTGGACCGACGTTCGCGATAGGCGCGGCGCCACTCGAGGAGTCGACCGTCCCGCTGGTTTGTACCGCGGTTTCGAGCTCAAAGTTCGCGGTGACGCCGCTGCCCCCTTCGATCACGGCGATCTGCTGAGGCGACGGAGCCGCGAGCCCGGCCGGAATCGAGCTCGACTCGAGACGGACCGTGTAAGTTCCGAGGGGGAGAAAAATCGTCTCGTTCGAAAGCGCACCCGAGCTCGTGGTCGTCGTTTGAAAGCGGACGAGACCTGTCTCTTGGTCCACGAGTTGAACTCGGATGCCTGGAACGCCGACCGTCGCGAGTGTGACCGATCCCGTTAATGTCTGCGTGGTGCTCGGAGGCAATTCGAAGTCGAGGGTTGGAGTGCTGCCACTCGCACCATCGATCGTTCCGTTGCGCACGATGATCGATGACCGAAGTGGAGAAAAATAGGTTGTCGAGCCGACTTGAATCCCGACCTGATAGGTGCCGTCTTCAAGCCGCAGTGTGTAGTTGCCATCCGCATCCGTCGTTGTTGTGGTGACGACGTTCCCATCGGTATCGATCACTTCGACGATCGCGTTGGGGACATTCGCTTCCGGGACCAAGGCGGCCGCGGGGAACCCGGGCTGAAGAATCGGAAGCGCAGTTGTACCTGGAACCGTGACCTGTCCCGTCAGTTCGGTGCCGACAGCCCCTCCGCCGCCGCCGCTGCTTCCCCCACCCCCACAAGAAGTCGCCAACGAGAGAGCACCCAATAAAGTACAGATCATCGTCCATCGAAGGATGGAACGAAGCGTCGTGGATTCTTGCATCACCGATCGCTTTCCTACGGAGCACACGGATTCTTTTTTAGAGCACCCAGAAATCTCGGAACGAGATATCGCTGATATCGGAAATCAACTCGCGCGATTGCAGTCGGATTTGGTGGACCTCGAGGGAAAGAGGGTACGGAAAGACCGATAAACCAAAAACTCGAGGGGTTCCGCGCTCCTGTCGTCAGTTGATCAAGCCCTCCGGAAAGCCCAGGAGAGTCGGCTTTTCAACCACTATGGCTGGCGCTACCCTGCGTAAGTTCTTCCAAATCTTGTGACTTCCTGAACTCACTTCCGGTTCCGACTAGCGCTTTGGCTGACCCGAGGGTGCACCGGGGCCGCTTACTTTAAGGATGAGACATGGCTCGCCCCGTTGGCTTACCCGGCCCCGTGATTTTTCTGGCTTCGCTCATGTTGAGTTACGGCTGCGCAGGGCCCCAGTCGGAACCGACTCCCTCATCTAATTCCGATCCGAGCAAAGTGGCTCCCTCAGCAGATAGCTACCGAATCCTCTTTGGTTCCTGTCTCGATGAGGAGCGCTCGACGGCTATTTTGGATCGCGTCGTGTCGGCCGAACCCGACCTCTTTATCTTTCTTGGGGATAACGTCTACGCCGATACGAGCGACCCCGAGATTTTCCGGGCGAAATATCAAAAACTCGGTAGTCAACCCGACTATCAACGGCTTCAGTCCACCTGTCCGGTGCTTGCCACTTGGGACGATCACGATTACGGAAAGAACGACGCGGGGGTTGAGTTCGAGCAGAAGGAGATCTCCAAGGAAATCATGCTCGACTTCTTTGGCGAGCCCAGAGGGTCCGCGCGTCGCTCACGACCCGGGATCTACGACAGCCGTCTCTTCGATTGGGGCGACTTTCGCGTCAATGTTATCTTGCTGGATACGCGCTATTTTAGATCACCGCTGAGACGTCGGGCTCAGCGTCCTGAGGGGCGGGGCCCCTACTCTCCCGACCCGCGTCCCGGACTATCGATGCTCGGGTCGGACCAGTGGCGCTGGCTCGAAGCGCAGCTTCGTCATCCCGCAGACCTCCGGATTATCGCGACGAGTATTCAGTTTGCCGCGGACGAGCACGGGTACGAATGTTGGGGGAACTTACCGACCGAAAGAGAACGGTTCTACAAGTTGATAAGAGAGACCGAGGCCGACGGCGTGGTCTTTATCAGCGGTGACCGCCACCATGCTGAAATTTCGAGGATAGATCCGAGGGAGTCTCAGGTCGGTTATCCGCTCTACGATGTGACTTCTTCGAGTCTCAATCGAGCTCGCGGTGAACACGACGAGCCCAATCGACATCGTGTGGGTGCCGTGGTCGGCGATGATAACTTTGGTGGCATCGAGATAGGTGGAGCTGGATCTGAGCGTTGGCTTGAATTCAAGATATGGTCGGCGTCAGGCGTAGTGAAGGCCGAGCACCGACTCTCGCTCGAGGAACTCAGGTCGAAGTAATGAGTGGAGTCGCGAGTTGGGGCCTTGGCTCGAACTCGCGACTCCGTTCCGGAGCTTAAAGTCCATTACCTTCTTCGGGGCAGATTCCCGGTGCTGCAAGTTCTTCGGCACGATTCGCCCAGGGTCGCTCGTACCTCAGGAGACAGCCGATACCCCCAAAGGGCTTGAGAACATCACTCTCCATCACCACTTCAACTTGGGCCCCGGTCTTCTCGGCCAACCGGATGACCGACTCGACCTCGTAGCGCTTGGTCGGCTCGTGGCCTACCTCGCTATTCATAACCACGATATCGACGCAGCCCTCAGCCAGGGCGTCGAGGACGCGTTCAAAACCGACCTCGGCGAGGTGACCTCGCCGGAGCGATCTTCGAACGAGCTCTGCGAGCGCAAGAGACTCCCGCTCTTCGTGTTCGAGAAAGGTCTGAAGTGTGCGGCGCACGACGTCCTCGGGGCTTTCGCTCTTTTGAATGTTGACGATGTCCACGACCGAGTCTGAAAGTGAACGAGGAAGGAGCTTCCGGACTCGATTCACGAGTTCTCCCCGACCCGCCATAATGATATGCGTTTCGCCGCGCTTCTGGCTCAGGAGCTTGAGCAGGTCGATCTGTTCCCGCAGAAAGTTTTCAATCTTGTTCTGGCGGTGGCTCTGGTAGTGATCCTTGGTCCACTCTCGTCCGACTCGCCTTCGCGTCTTCGGTCGCTCGGACCAGAGTTTTCGGGTTATCGCGCCGAGACTAACTTCCATGACCCGCGCCTCGGATTCCCCGACAATCCAGAGGAGATACGAGTCGTAGTTGTCTTTGAGTTCGACCAGAGGAAAGACGCTCGGCACGTAGTCGGCAGAGATGACGGGTTCAAACGGCACTTCGAACTTGAGTTCGAGAAAGAAGGGCTCCTCGCCGGCTCGACAGAATAATGCCAGACCTCGAGTTCCTTCAGGTTGTTGGCCGAGGTGAGCGAGAAGTCGGTCGCAGGCCCTCTCAAACGATTCTAAGTCGCGACCAGTAAATGAAGCTGCGATCTCTCCCCGCCGACGCTCGAAAAAGACAAGAGCTTCCTTCGGATCGTGCCAATCCAGATAGGCGCTGACCAGAGGATCGGAAGTTTCGTCGACTTGCATCAGCAACTCAAGTTGGCTCAGAAATACGTTCGATTCCATGGCGGGCCTTCCTCCTTATCGATCTTCGATGTCGAGCAGCAGACTACGAACGACTCCACTCTCCTCACAGTGGGCTCGGTTCTCAAGAGCCGGCTGATCGTCGAATCGGATCAGCGTGACCCCTAATAGGTCACTCTCGGTTGAGCGCTCTCCCGACAATTCGACTCTCGTCTCGACTGCCTCGACCTTCCCCGAATCGGGTCGAATGGAACAACCGGAAACCGCAGCCATAATGAAAATCAGAGTGCTCATCTTAAGAATCATCTTGCTCACGGTTTCACTCCCTTCGTGGGTTCATAGGGAGTGACGGGTCTGAGGCGGGCGTTGATTGAGAAAAACCGACCGGTCCCGCGCGCCCCAGGCGGGACATTTCATAACTGGCCAGTCAAATAGGCTTAGGGGGAAGGGGGCGAATTGGCAAACAGCAGCAGATATGCGAACAAGTGCGGGCTACTCAAAGGGCGGCTTATCAGCGAGACAACTCGGTTACCAGCCTCCGTGGGGATCCTGTTGCCGGTAGTGGCGGAGCTCCCGGCGCGGTGTGTAGTGCACGTCGCGAGAGTCGAATTGTCCCGTCGCTTTGAGGATGAGTACGTAACCGACGCCGACCACAAATCCCCCCACGTGCGCCCACCAGGCGACTCCGCCCAATTCGGAATTCTGACTGATCGCGCCCTGGATAAATTGAAGCGCAAACCAGAGCCCGAGAAATATCTGAGCGGGGATGACCATGAAGGTGATCACAAACACGATCGGCACCAAGGTGAGTACTTGGCTCCGCGGAAACATCAAAAAGTATGCTCCCATCACGCCAGCAATCGCACCGCTCGCCCCTACGGTGGGTAGGGTCGAATCCATGGCCGAGAAGTAATGAATCGCACTGGCGAGCGTACCGCAGACGAGATAGAAGACCGCGTAGGCGACATGCCCCAGTCGATCTTCTATGTTGTCACCGAAAATATACAGGAACCACATATTGCTGAGGATGTGCATCCAGCTCCCATGCAGGAAGATGCAGGTGAGGAGAGTGAGCAGCGCCGGGGTCTGCGCGCGAACAGGCTGTGCGGTTCGGGTCACGTTGCCAAATTGGTCGCGCTGGTAATCCTGAATCACGACCTTCGCGTCCGGGTTGCTGATTCTTTTGGGAATCATCGAAAAATTCGCCATCACACCTTCGCCAAGTGGGGCTTGGTCTGAGAGCTGGATCCAGAAGGTGATCGCACAAATCGCGATGAGCGCGTAGTTCACATACGGGGTCTTGCGAGTCGGAATACTGTCACGGATCGGAATCACGGGTTTGGGGCCTTCGTTGCGGGAGAGTCCCGTCGTGGAGGGTCAGGCGAGCGAAGCGCGAAACTCGGTCAGATTCTTATCGAGTTGCTCGATCGCTTGGGCAGTCATTCCGCCAAAGCTAAACCGCAGAGAGTCGGCGATGCCAAAGGCCGAGCCTGGAATTGTGCTGACGCAGCCCGCCTCGAGCGCAGCACTCACGAACTCGTTCTCGTCTCCTCGCCACCACGACGGCAGTCCCGTCATCAAGAAGATCGTCCCGAGGGGTGGGTGTTCGGGACGACCGACCAACGGAAACTCGTGCCGTTTGAGCACGTCGACGAGGCGGTCTTTGCGCATCCGGAGTTCGTTGCGGATTCTCGTGAAGTGACGGGGTTCGAGGCCTGCTTCGATATCCTCGAGATCGTCTGAGAGCAACGCAAGGAGGCGCTGTTGCCCGATGACGTTCGGACTTCCGGTGTGAGTCCGAATCAGTTTTCTCAAGACTTGGTTGGTGAGGGCTTCGCGCGCGCAGATCGCAAAGCCGACCCGGGCTCCCGGGAGCAAGTACTCCTTGCTTGCCGAGCTGACGCAGACGACGCGCTCGGGGGCGTATTTGATAAGCGATACCGGTCGGGATTCGTCAAATCTAAGCCGACTGTAGACTTCGTCACAGATAAGGACGAGGTCGAGTTCACGCGCAACGCGCGTGAGTTCGCTCGCCTCTTCTTCAGTCAAGACGGCGCCGGTCGGGTTGGCGGGAAAGTTGGTGACGAGGGCCGCGAGATCTTCGCGCTCTATCTGGTCCTTGAGGTACTCGGTGTTGAGGCTCCCGCGTTCGTCAAAGAAGTCGATATTGAAGATCTCACCCTGGGCGGCTTGCACCCCGTTAGCGTAGTTTTCCCAGTGACCCCGCGGAACCCCGACCTTCTTTTGATAGGCGAAGCACTTGAAAAGCAGGGCCAGCGCTTCCGCGGCGCCCGAGGTGATCGCGACGTGCGAAGGGCCGAGCGGTTCGGGCCAGCCCGGCGATTCAGCGAGCCGAAACGTGACATTCCAGAGCGCGGCGATCTTCTCTCGGAGGGGTTCGATTCCTACGGGAGGGCCATATAGAACTTCGAGCGACGCATCGAGTCCCGAGATCTGACCGATATCTGCCCGGACCAGTTCAGGACAGAGAGCAGCCTTCGCTTGCGCTTGGGCCGCGATTGACGGAATCGGGGTTTCTCTTTCGACGATACGCCATAAGAAGTCGGGAACGAGCTGGTCGAGTCGATCGAGCGGACCGCGGAGTGAGTCCATAGGGGGAGCCTCGTCCTAAGAGCGGTGAATCCTTGGGCAAACGGCCCATTAAACCCTCGAGCGTCCCGCTTGTTAAGAGGGGTGACCACACGATATCCGTACCGGGCACTCTTGACTGGGCGAGAATCACTCTGATCCCGCCGCGACGATAATCGCAGCGAGATCGGATTAGGCGGGCTGCTATCCCGCACTATGCGTGGGGCCCGCTCTGCGATCCGCGGTCGGCGTCATAGAAACGGAGTCGACCTATTAGCCCGCAATATTCACGAGCCCGCTACTGCGACTTCTCGCTACGCGGTTCGTGAATAATGCGGG
>CAYZYD010000103.1:0-9448 GCA_964482505.1 uncultured Planctomycetia bacterium
GCCGCTTCTCTTCGAGTTCAAATCCGAGGGGACCTCCCTTGTCGAGTCGATCCATCATCCGTTCGAACGACTGCTGACCTTCTTCGGTGTGGAGGAATTGACCTCGGGTCCGATCCATCTCGATCTGCCAGGCGAGCACTTTGGCCATCGAGAAGGTCACCGAGTCGTCGGTCACACGACTCGCGACGCGCGGAAGGAGGTCGGAAACGGCTTGTTGCCGACGCTCGTCGATCTTGTCGAGGTCCTCGGCTCGAAGATCGACGGCGTAAGCGAGACCCGCGACATCCGAGCGGTAGACGCCGGGTGGCTCCTCCTGATCTAGGAGCGATTTGATCTCATCAGAGAGCCCATCAATCCGGTTCAATCGGTAGTCGAGGTGAGCGCGCAGATAGCGGTAGTAGTAGAGATCTTCCTCGCGAGCCTGCGACATCCGCAGCCGATTGACGACTTCAGCGAGCCGCTTGTTATCACGCATGTCCTCCCAGAGGACCCCCATTTCGAGGAGGATTCGGCCGACTTCGTCGGGGTGCGCCCCCTCGAAGTACTCGCCCTCGCCGATAAGCCGCCACTTCTCGATCTCGGCCGAGGTAAGAATCTGGTACGGGAGCTGACTGAGTTCCGCGATGCGTCGACGCCCGTCGCTTGCGTCGCCAGTGAGAACCTCGAAGGCTCCGCGGAGGATCCCGTTGATGTTGGTGACTTCGCTATCTTGCTGGTACTCCGAAAGACGATCGATGACTGCCTCGAGCGTCTCGGTATCCCGAAGCCGGATCGCGCCCCAAGCGACATCGTAGAGTTGACGGATTCGGTCCTTTTTGAGGACGTAGGTCTCGTCGACGAGCAGGCCTTCGGTCCGGTTGGCCTCGGCGCGTAGTGCGCGCGCGAGGTCGAGTTCGAAGAGGTGGGAGCGAGCCGTGATCGGGCCCTCAAGCGCAATCTCGATGAGCTGGGAGCCACGGTCGACGCCGCGGTCGGGGAGGTAGAAGCGGTAGACGCCGGCGAGCCAGAAGCGGATCTGCTGAGCCTCCTCGCCGCTGTAGCGGTAGTACTCCGAAGTATCACGGATTCCGAGCCACGGTTCCTGACGCTTGTTCTCGAGCACCTCGGCGTACCAACGGTTAAAGCGATCGATATCGGCGCGCGAACCGTCGCCGAGTTTCCCCAGAACCTCTCTGAGTAGTTCGCGCGCCTCTTCGAGCTGACTCGAGCCCGCGATGCGGGCGAGGGTCCGCATCGGATAGAGCCGTCGCTCCTGCGAGAGCCCTTTCTCGCGACGGCGTTGCGTCAACAGCCGAGGTATCAGTTGCGTCGCCCGACTCCAGTAGTCCTCCCTCTCGCCGAAGAGGACGTAGTAATTGACGACGTCTTCGAGCAGCTCGGGGGCGTAGTCGAGCAGGCCACGGTACTCCATGAAACTCGACGCGGCCGGAAAGTAGAGGCTCTCCTTCTGTTCGAGCGTTAATGAGTGATGGCGGAGTCGTTGGGCGTGAAACTGAATCCGCTCGATCGGAATTCCGAGACGGGCGACGTCGGCGAGGATATAGCCGTAGAGTAAAATGCCGTCGCGCTGAAATCCCGTCTTCTCCTGGCCGACCTGTAGCTCGAAGAGAAGGTCGTCGTAGACCTGTGGCGAGAACGATCGCGGGCTGTAGTCGAGGGCGCGGTAGAGCCGATCACCGACCTCGAAATCCCCTGTCCGAAGAGCACCCGAGAGCTCAGTGAGGTGCTCAAGCTGATCTTGGCTCGGCTCGCGGAAATCGCTTTCGCTCGCCGAGCCGGTTCGACTCCGACTCATCGCCAGGAGGATCGCGGCGAGAATGACCGCGCTGACGCCTATGAGAACCGCCCACTGCTTCACCGAAGTCCTGCTTTCAGGTCGAAAGTGCGACGAATCCGGCGCGCCACTGACTTAACGCGTCTTGGTCATGCTCAACCTTCGGCCGCGGTCCGACGGGGGTGGCGGCGAGGTCGAGCGAGGAAGTCTCGTCGATCGAAAGTGTTGGCGGGCTGGCATTGCAGACACTCGACTAGAAGAGCCATCTCGGACTCACTCTAGTTGCTTGCGAATCTCCTTGAGGCTCAGGCTCTTCTTGAGCTCGGTGATGCGCTTGAGGCGTTCAAACACGGCCTCTCCGTAGAGCCGGTGGCCGGACGGTGTGCGCTCCTCTTCGGTGATCAAACCGAGCATCGTGTAGTTGTGGATCGTCTGGCGCGAGATCCCCGAGTACTTGATCACCTCACCGATCTTGTAGAGCTTGACCGGTGGACCAGCGCCCTCTTCTGGATCGCCCACAATACCTTCTGTCTGGATCGATCCCGGTCCTCGGGGCGATCGCTCAAGCACTTCAAGGTTCAACCAGAACTCAACTCTGGTTTGTATTTTACAAAATATAAAGAACGCTGCAACGCTGGGGCGTTCGCGGCACATGCGGCAGCCTAGCATCGAACCTAAACCCAATAATCAAGTGTTTTTAGATGGAGGAACAGGGTCGAACCCGCCGCGGCAGAAGGGCTGACAACGCAGAATTCGCCAGCCCGTCAAGAGCCCTCCACGAACCAATCCGTGGGTGCGAAATGCCTCGATCGAGTAGCAGGAGCAGGTCGGATAGAAGCGGCAGTGCGAGGGGATCACCGGGCGGAGGAACCGCTGGTAGAACCGGACGCCAGCCACGGCAGCGTCGACGGGGATTTGTCGTAGATTAGGTCGAGGCAACGTCCCCTCCCTTCGGGCGAGCTGACGATGCTCCGCGGGGCGGAACCAAGCCACTCCTCGCCAGCCACTTGTCGATCAGCTTGAGCCACCGCGACGAGAGATTGCGATAACTCGCGTCGAGACCGGGGCGGACAACAACCACGAGATCGACGGTGGCGCGTCCCGCGAGCGAGGGGGCGATGCGGGTTCGAAAGATCTCGCGGAGCCGACGTTTGATCAAGTTCCGAACCACGGCGCGCTTTGAGACTCGACGACTCACGGCGAGTCCGAGTCGTGGATAGCGATGATTTGAAACCGCGATGAAGAGGCTGAAGTCAGCACACGAATAACGCTGACCCTCGCGAAACACGCGGCTGAACTCCGCTTTGGTACGAAGCCGGCGGGTCCGTCCGAAGCGGAAATCTCCGGAACTCACTTCGGCTCGCTCTCCGGTCACCGTCCCTCGCGCCCATCTCTCTTCGCGGTCAGCCAAACAAAATGGGGAGCATGCCGCTCCCCATCGCAGTGCGTTAATCGTTGTCGTCCCCGCGTGGGTTTGAAAACGTTCAGTTTGCCCTCGAACGCTTACAGCGGTTGCGGAGAGACCCCGCGCTTTTGGGCGATGCGCTTCTCGGCCAGTCGATCCGCGGCAAGCGAAGGATTGATCCCTTCGTTTCTCGAGATCTCGAAGACCTCCTTGAGCGCGGTGTAGATGTTCTCGATTTTCTGAACCGCGCGCCGCTCGTTGTATCCGCTCTCCGAAACTTCGATCGACACATTGATGATACCCCCGGCGTTGATCACGTAGTCGGGTGCGTAAAGAATGCCGCGCTCTTTGAGCTCGTCGGCGTGTCGATCTTCGAGGAGCTGATTGTTAGCGGCCCCAGCCACCACTTTGCACTGGAGTCGCGGGATCGTCTCATCGTTGAGGATTCCGCCGAGCGCGCAAGGCACAAAGAAATCACAGTCGACGTCGTAGATCCCCTCGGGCGAAACCGCGTCGACGCCCGGAAGCGACGTAAATTCTTCAACGACCTCATCATTGATGTCGGCGACCGTGACAAACGCCCCGAGGATTGAGAGACCACGGGCGATCTCCATGCCGACGTGCCCGAGACCCTGAATCGCAAAGTGGAACTCGTCGAGGCGACTCGTGCCAAAAGCCTCCTCAGCCGCAGCTCGCAGACCGCGCATCACGCCTCGGGCCGTGAAGGGCGAGGGATTACCACTCGACCCCGATTCGCGCGAGAGCCCGGTCACGTACTGAGTTTCGCTGCGAATCCACTCGAGCTCGCGGATTCCGACCCCGACGTCCTCGGCCGTCGTGTAGAGTCCTCCGAGCGAGTCGATAAGTTTCCCCATCGCTTTGAACTTCGCTTCGGTCTTATCTGTCTTTGAATTGCCGAAGATCACCGACTTGCCTCCACCAAGTCCCGTGTCGGCCACAGCACTCTTGTAGGTCATCCCTCGCGCGAGACGTAGTACGTCGGTCAAAGCCTCTTCTTCGGTCTTGTAGGGCCACATGCGCAGCCCCCCGAGCGCGGGCCCGAGGGTGGTGTCATGGACTCCGACGATTCCGTGAAAACCCACGGACTCGTCGACGCCGCGAACAACTTTTTCATAGCCCTCGACGGGGATCTCGGTGATGTTAAGCATGGTTCAAATCTCCTACGTACGCGCGTGGAAATGGTTCAATCGAGCGGGGCTCGCCGCGCGCTGAGTTTTAGTCTTTGGTCCGCGGAACGGTTTCACGCCCAGACCCTACCGACACCGAGTAGAACAACCCTGCCTCGAAGATATTGCCTCGAAAAAGAAAGGGTTCGAGTAAAACTAGAGGCACTCGAGGAGGTACAGCGGCAGTCGGAGAGAGCGTCACGCTTCGCGATCAATCGATTCTGTTCTCGAGCCGGTCACCGAACAGTGTCAATGACCGCGAAGTCAATGACCCCGCAGTCGACGACGGCGCGGTCGTCACCGCGCAGTTCTTTCGGTGCAGCGGTGGTTGCCGTGCGGGTCAACACCGGAGGTCTCGGCCAGAGGAGCAAGTGCCAACGGAGCACAGGCCATTGGAACACAGGCCATTGGAGCAAAAATGTCGCGAGCTGAGTTCGCGCGCGACCCGAGAATGTACCTGCTTTGCCGAGGCGCTCCGAGGCAAAAATGGAGAAGCCAGTGATCGGGGGGCCAGGTAATTGCCGGGACCGCGAGAGGGTTGGCTTTGAAAACGCTCGGTAACAAGGATTCTCACCTTGTTCCTTCGGTAGCGCGTCGACAGAGAATGCGCCGCACCCCGAGCGGAGATCGGTGACCTTCCGATGACGAAATTGCGACCTCATAGTTTACGTGATCACCCGAACCTCGGCCACTCCTTCGGCCTCGACTCGGTTTGAGTTTTGGCCGGAATCGGCTGGGCGAACCGCGTACAATCGGCCGTACGTCTGTAGAACTCGCCCGGTGACTCAGCCCGCGACTCGTCGATACCTGCGGCGACATGAACGCGGAGCCAGCTTGAAAAAATTATGAAATATCACTTCTTCCTCGGCCTGAGGTGGCTAACCAATCCCATCCTCGTCGGCTTCCCCGTAACAGTCGTCGCGGTCTCGGTTTTCGTCCTCATCCCCGTCCTCGCGGTCATGGAGGGCTTCAAAGTTGAGATGCGAAAGCAAATCCGCGGATCGCTCTCAGATCTCGAAGTCCGACCGAGCTACGGAGCGATCTCGATGTTCGGTGAAGACGAACTCGCCCAGAGCTTGAACGACTTCGTTCTCGTCGAAGATCTCATGAAACTGATCCTCGAGGAGCGATCGCTCGCCGAAGCCGTCACCGAGCTTTCAAAGCTGAGCGAGATCGTCATCGTCGACCCGAGCGAGTATCCGGACCTCGACGCAGTCGATGTGCAGAAAGCCAATCTCTACCGCCTCGTCGAGTCACTCCCGGTCTCGGAAGTGCTCAACGCCCTCGAGCTCGATCCCGACCGTAACCGCTCTCCCTACGGAGCTGGGATGACCGATCTCGAGCGACGCTTCCAACCCGTTGTGGGCGTCTCGCCCTTTGTCGAATCGATCGCGCTGCCCGCCGATTGGATCGACTCACTCAAACAACCCTGCCTGCTCAAAGGGATCAACCCCGAGCAGGAGATCCTCATCGGCGATTTCCAGTCTTACATTCTGCGCGACGACGAGATCGTGGCCATGACCGAAAACCCGCGGCTACGTCTCCCCGAGACACGACCTCCCGTGACGGTCGAAGAGATCGAGCATCTCTTTTCGCGGGAGCGCGTCATCGAACTCATGCTCCGCGCCGATCCCGAATTGACCCGCGAGGTCCTGCAAGATCGCGACCTGCCCGAACCCATCGTGGTGGGCATCGGGGCGCTCAGGTCCCGCCTCTTTCGGCTCGGCGAAGTGAGCGAGATCTACAGTTGGGGCTCGCGTCAATTTATCAGCCGCGACTTTATCGTCGTGGGCGGCTTCCAGACCAAAATCAGCGAGCAGGATACTCGTCTGATCTACATGGACCTCCAGCACGCCCAGAACTTCCTGGACCTCTACGACGAGCGTTGGGGAGACTTCCGCTTTTCGGGTTTTTCCGTCAATCTCCACGACTTTGACCAAGCGGCTGATTTTAAGCGCGCCCTCAAACGATCAGGGCTCGGGTTCTACGAGCCACGAGACATCTATGCGATCACCTGGGAGGACCAACGGCGCAATCTGCTCGCCGCCGTCGACACCGAAAAGAATATTATCTATGCGATGATGCTCCTCCCGATGATCTCAGCCGGAGTCGTTGTCTTCATGGTCTTGAGTGTGCTCGTTATCTACAAGACTCGCGACATCGGAGTGCTGCGTTCGGTCGGAGCGACTCGCAAGGGCATCGTCATGCTCTTCACAGGCACCGGCCTGACCGTTTGTGTCGTCGGCACTGCGCTCGGCTTCGCGCTCGGTCTCGCCTTCTCAAACCGGATCAATGACGTCCACGATTTCATTACTGACTGGACTGGTTGGACCCTGTTCCCTCCCGATATCTACTATCTCTCGGAAATCCCGACCGCGTACAAGGTTTTCGACTGGGTCCTCATTCTCGGACCCGCCATCCTTCTGGGCCTCTTTGCGAGCCTCGCCCCGGCGATCTGGGCCGCGGTCCGAGATCCGATCAAGGCACTCCACCATGAATAACCGCGAGCTCGTCTTGCAAGCGCTGGATCTGACTCGGACTTACCAGGGTCCCGAGGGCGATGTCGAGGTGCTGCGCAGCATCAACCTCGACCTCTACCGCGGCGAGTTTGTTGCGGTGATGGGTATGTCGGGAGTCGGCAAGAGCACGCTTCTCAATCTGCTTGGGCTGATGGACACACCGACGAGCGGTGAGATTTGGTATCACCAAGAGGGACTGCCGCCCGTCGAGGCGAGCCGTCTCAGTGCCGCTACCGTCTCCAAGATGCGAAATGCGTTCGTCGGTTTTGTCTTTCAGTTCTTCCACCTGCTCCCCGATCTCAGCGTGCTCGAAAACGTCCTCCTACCCGCCATGATGAAACGCAGCCTCTGGGGCTTTGGATTGCAGAAGCGGCAGCTTCGGGAGCGAGCCCTCGAACTCCTCGAAAAGGTCCATATCGCCGACCGCAAGAGCCACCGTCCTCGCCAACTCTCGGGGGGAGAGCGTCAGCGCGTCGCCATCGCTCGGGCCTTGATCAACGAACCCAAAGTTCTCCTCTGCGACGAACCGACCGGGAATCTAGATAGCCGCACGTCTGAAGAGATTCACGATCTCTTTCGCTCGCTCAACGAGAAACTCAACACGAGTTTGTTGGTCGTCACTCACGATCCGTCGCTCGCGCGCAGAGCCGATCGACAGCTATTGATGGTAGACGGGGTCATCGAATTGCCCGAAGTGGAGAAGCGAGGGCGGCTCGACGGCGGCGCGACCGATCGGGGTAACCACGGTTCGGGCCGACAGCAGCCGTCTGGCGTAAACGACGACGGGGCGATACGATAGCAGGCTGGTCGCGAGTGCACGCCGGGCAGCGCACGCCGGGCGTCGGCGGGGAAGTCGCTGACAGCAAGGAGCGGTGAGTCAGGGTCTCAGGTAATAGGCCTCCACGGGTCTATACGGAGGAATCGAGTATGGCGCTCTTAAGGGTTCTGAGCGGTGAGCACAAAGGTAAAGTCTTCCCCCTTGAAACCGAAAAGTTGATCCTCGGTCGCGAGAGCAATGACATTCCGATCCTCGATCAAGGGGTGAGCCGTCAGCACGCCGAGTTCTTTCGGATCGGCGAGATGTACCTCGTCCGGGACCTCGAGAGCCGCAACGGGACCTTTGTCAACGATCAACGAATCGACGAGTGGGTGCTGCGGGCCGGCGACCGCGTCCAGGTCGGTAACACGCAATTCGCGTTTGAAGATCGCTTCACCCGACCCCGCGACTCCCGAGTGATCAAGTTCGCTAACACCGCGGACAAGCCGGGATCGACAATATCGCTTCGGCTCCCTGACGAGGGCGAAGAAGAGCACCGCGACCGTCTCAAAATCCTCTATCGGATTTCGAAGATCCTCGGCACCGGCGAAGAGCTCGAAGAGACCATGCAAAAGGTCGCGAGAACGATGGCGCGAGCGCTCAACGCCGATCACGTCTACCTCTTCTCGTTTGAAGAGGGCGAAGAAGAGTTCGCCTTCGTCTCGGGTTTTGACAAAGAGCCCGCGGATGGTTTGCAAGTATCCCGCACGATCCTGCGCCGAGTTCGCGACGAAGGGCTTCCGATCCTCTCCTCCGACGCGATGCTCGACGAGCGCTTTCAGTCCTCTCAGAGTGTGATGGTGCAACAGATCAAGTCGCTGCTCTGCGTCCCGCTTACGGTCATGAACCATCCCGTGGGCGCGTTTTACGCGACGAACTCCAAGCTGACCGAGGTCTTTTCGCCCGAAGACCTCGAACTTGCGACAATCATCGGCATGGTCGTCGGAAACTCGCTCGAGATGTGGCGACGGACGCAGAGCCAGAGCGAACTCTACCGCGGCGTCTTGCGGATGCTCGCAGAGGTCGCGGAGGTCCGAAATCCTCAAGTGATCAAGGGGCGATCGGAACGAGTCGCGTCTTACAGCTCGGCGATCGCGCGGGCCTACGGGTTTCCCGAAGAGAAAGTCAACAAGCTCTGGATCACGGGCCTGCTCCACGACATCGGAGCGATCGGACTCTCAGAAGACGAGCTCAAAAACGCCGTCAACGTCGAACAGCGCAAGGCCAAGAAGGCGACCGAGCTCCTCGAGAAGCTACCCGAGCTCTCAGACGTCGCGCCTGCAATCATCAAACACACCGAACGGCTCGATGGATCGGGCTATCCCGAGGGACTTGAGGGCGAGGACAATATCCCCAAAGAGGCCCAGATTGTCGGACTCGCCTGCGTACTCGAAGACCTACTCAACCGCGGCGGAGATGGTGGCACCGAGCTCTCAACCAAAGAGGCGCTGGTCAAGATCCGCGAGCTCGCGCCCGAACAGTTTTCGGCCTCGGTCGTTAACGGGCTCTTGATCGCTTACCGTCAGAATCGACTCTTCAAGCAGGATCGCCAACTCTTCCGCCTCGACCTTTAACTGGGGCCCGAGCACCGCGGCCCAACTCGTAAGAGGAACGCCCGGGCGAGTCACTCCGGCGGGATACCCCCGGCGCGAGCACTCCTAAACCACCACCAGCGTTTGCCGTATCGTCCGAATGCGGGCTAGTGTCCTGTTCGGAAAGTTCGAGTGAGAACTCGGCGAGCCATTC